>JBBADN010000085.1:0-6218 GCA_041656455.1 Sphaerochaeta sp.
GCGTTGTTGCGATTAAAGATCCACTTGAAGTGAAGAAAGTTCACTTAACAACCCTCTACTACGCCTATGAGCAGCTCTCACTCCTGCGGAAGGATGATCCTGATGCGTGGCTCTTAGTGAATGAGCTCTACGAAGACGACTAGGCGGTTTTTCCTTGCGCTTTAGCAAATCCACTGTATGCTTAATACGTATCAATAAAGAGAACCTAACCTCTTTTCATAATAGACCTTAAGGAGAATAACGATGAAGCGTTTAATAAAAAACAATGTTTCTTGGATTGGGAAAGTCGACTGGGAATTGACGACATTCCACGGTGATGACTACTCGATTACCAATGGATCGAGCCAGAACGCCTATTTGATCGAAGAAGAGAAAACCGTCCTCATTGATACGGTTTGGTCCCCCCACGATAAAGAGTTCATGCGCAACCTTGAGAAGGCAATTAACCTCGAGAAGCTCGATTTTATCGTTGTCAACCACGGTGAAGTAGACCACAGCGGCGCGCTGCCATTCTTGATGTCCAAGCGCCCTGATCTGCCAATTTATTGTACTGCAAACGCCGTTAAATCCCTTGTCGGTCAATTCCACCACCCCGAGTGGAACTTCAACGTTGTGAAGACTGGTGACTCCGTTGACATCGGCAACGGCAAGAGCCTCGTCTTTGTTGAAATGCGAATGCTCCACTGGCCCGACTCAATGGCCACGTACATGACGAAAGATAACATTCTCTTCTCCAACGACGCCTTTGGCCAGCACTTCGCTGTCGAAGAGCTCTTCGCTGACTTAGCTGACCAATGCACTCTGTGGGAGCAGGCAATTAAGTACTACGCCAACATCCTTAACCCCTTCAGCCCCCTCGTAGCGGCAAAGATTAAAGAAGTTGTTGCCTTAAACCTCCCGATCGATATTATCGCCCCAAGCCATGGTGCGATCTGGCGGGAAAATCCCCTGCAGATCATCGAAGCGTACGCCAAATGGGCCGACGCCTACCAAGAAGACCAAATCACGATCGTCTACGACACGATGTGGGAAGGTACGAAGCAGCTTGCCCACCAATTGGCCGCTGACCTTCACAAGGTAAGCCCAGAGACGACGGTGAAGGTGTATCACATCGGCCGAACCGATAAGAACGATATCATGACGCAAGTCTTCAAATCGAAAGCAATCGCCGTAGGATCACCGACGGTTGGTCAGAACATCCTCTCGAGTATGAGTGGTTGGATGAGCTTCTTAACGGAACTGAAGTTTAAGAAGAAGAAAGCCGCTTCCTTTGGGTGCTACGGCTGGAGTGGTGAAAGTCCGAAGCTTCTTTCTGATCAACTTAAGGCCGCTGGCTTTGATGTAGTTGAGCCAATGGCGCGGGTGAACTGGAACCCCACTGAAGAAGACCTTGGTCAGATGATGGCAATTGCCGAAGAACTGGCGAAGTAATTACGTACAGAATAGTACTCAGGCGGTAGGGATTATCCTGCCGCCTTTTTTCTTGCATTGCCGTTCTTCGCCCTCGGTGATAGAGTAGGGCTATGGATTGGGAAGTACGCCACGCTCTTGCCTATGAAACGCTCTTAACTGCCGTCCGATATTCGGAGGCTGCGGCTCATACAGCGTTTGAAGAAGCAACAACTATCCTCGACCTTACTGAGCGCTTTGATCAAAACTACGCTGAGTACGCCCGCCTTCTTGGGGTGGAAATCTCCACTGTTCGCCAAGCGTATGAGAAGAACCTCCGGGCGTTTGGCTCCTTAGAAGGGAAGGTTTGGGTCATTAACCGGGAAAGTGAATTGTGGCCCAAGCAGGTGAGTATGTTCGCCTACATTCCCCGCTTTCTCTACGTCCAAGGCGATGTGAATCTCTTAAAACAACCGATCGTCAGTGTCATTGGAACGAGGACTCCTTCACTTGAGGGAAGTCAACTCGCCTACCAAAGCACCCTCGCCCTTGGCTCAGCAAACTTCGTCATCGCCAGTGGTCTTGCCCGTGGCATTGACGCCGTTGCTCATAAAGCTGCCTTAGCGAAAGGCCATAAAACAATTGCGGTGATCGGGACACCCCTGAACCACACCTACCCAAGTGAGCATTCTGAACTGCAGCGAATCATCGGGGAACAAGGCGCTGTTGTCAGTCGCTTTGGTCCAGCAACAGAGACGCAGAAGTTTCACTTCCTCCTCCGCAACCGATTGATGAGCGCCCTCAGCTTAGCGAGTGTCGTTGTTGAAGATCGCGACGGCGGTGGGGCAGTGCGCCAAGCCTCATTCGCCTTAGAACAAAAACGCCTTCTCTTCATCTACCAACAGAGCCTCGATAACCACGCAATCCTTTGGCCTCGCCAGTTTTTAGACAAAGAGCGCGTCTACGTCATCAAGAAACCAACACAACTCCCAGTGGAAATAACCAAGGCGGTGAAAGGAATTCAAACCGCTGCTAAAGAGCAGCAGAAGATCCAGCAGCTCGAGCTCTTCGAATGAGCCAACCTTGACAGTGAAGCAACAGCTTTACTACTATCTCCATATTATGAAAAAACAGCTTACCGCCAATGAATTACGGCAAAAATTCATCGACTTTTTCGTTTCGAAAGATCACAAGCAGATCAGTGGGGCTTCCCTTATTCCGGAAAACGACCCAACAGTTCTCTTTACGACCGCCGGAATGCACCCCCTCGTACCCTACATCCTTGGATCAGACCACCCCAGTGGCACGCGCCTAGTGAACTACCAAAAGTGTATCCGAACCGGTGATATCGAGGCGGTTGGCGACCCTCACCACCTCACCTTTTTTGAGATGCTCGGAAACTGGTCCCTTGGTGATTACTTCAAAGAAGAAGCGATCGCCTACAGCCACGAGTTTTTAACCACCGTCCTCGGTCTTGAGACCCACGAGCTTTCAGTGACGGTCTTTTCTGGCGACAGTGAAGTTCCCCGTGATGAAGAAGCTGCCGCTGCGTGGCGGAAGCTCGGAGTACCAGAAGATCGAATTTACTTCCTTCCTCGGGAAGACAACTGGTGGGGACCCGCTGGTGAAACCGGCCCATGTGGTCCGGACAGTGAGATGTTCATCGACACGGGGCGCCAGGCGTGCTCCGCTGATTGTAAGCCGGGATGTTCATGTGGGAAATACTTTGAGATTTGGAATGACGTCTTCATGCAGTACGTGAAGAACGCCGATGGCACCTATACCGAAATGGACCGCAAGTGTATCGATACCGGCATGGGTGTTGAGCGAACCATCGCCATTCTTCAAGGTAAGCAATCGGTGTACGAGACAGAGGTCTTCGCCCCGATCATCGCTAAAATCGAAGCACTTTCGCAGAAGAAGTACGGCGAAGATGAAGAGGCAGACATGTCGATTCGTATCCTCAGTGATCACATCCGCACCAGCGTCTTCATCCTTGGTGATCAGCGGGGAGTTTCTCCTTCCAACGTAGGCCAAGGCTACATCCTTCGCCGCCTTATTCGCCGCGCCGTTCGCCACGCCCACAAGCTTGGCATTGCCGACTCCTTCCTCTCCGAGCTTGCCGACGTTGTCATCGACCTCTACGGCAAACCGTACCCCGAGCTCGTTGAGAACAAAGCGTTTGTGATGAAAGAACTCGCTGCGGAAGAAGCGAAGTTCAGCGCTACCTTAGCTAAAGGGGAGCGGGAGTTTGAGAAGATGCTGCCCAACCTCTTAAAGAGCCCTAATCGAATTATCAGCGGGCGCACCGCCTTTAAGCTCTACGACACCTACGGTTATCCTATTGAATTAACGAAGGAGCTTGCCAGTGAGCATGGCTTTGACGTTGATGAAGAGGGGTTCCACGCCGCGTTTGCAAAGCACCAAGAGCTCAGCCGAGCCGGTGGCGATCAGACGTTTAAAGGGGGCTTAGCTGACCACAGTGAACGAACTACCTCCTTGCATACAGCGACGCACCTCCTTCATCAAGCCTTAAGGATGGTCTTAGGGGATCACGTTGGCCAGAAAGGGTCGAACATCACCGTCGATCGCCTTCGCTTTGACTTTACCCATCCTGAGCCGATGACCAAAGAAGAGATTCAAAAGGTTGAGGACATCGTCAACAGCGTCATTGAGCGGAAGCTTCCAGTGAGCTTTACTACGATGAGCTTAGAAGAAGCGCGAGAGGCGGGGGCGATCGCCCTCTTTGAAGGCCGCTATGATGAGCAGGTAAAGGTGTACTCTGTTGGAGATTTCTCCAAGGAAGTGTGCGGTGGTCCCCACGTGGAGAACACCGGATCAATGGGTCACTTTAAGATTTTAAAAGAGCAATCATCATCAGCGGGAGTTCGCCGAATTCGAGCAACCTTAGAGTAAGTCTTTATTCTGATCAACCGCTAATTGACCACACGCCCCTCCGATCGCCCGACCCCGGGAAATGCGGAGGGTGTGTTTTATGCGGTAGCGGTTTAGATACGCACTGAAGTTCTTCTGCTCTTCTTCACTCGGGGTGGTGAAGGGTAGCTCTTCAATCGGGTTCCACGCAATTAAGTTCACCATGACATCCAAGTCTCGAATAAAGAGCTCAAGCTGTTTGGCACTTTCAACGGAGGTGTTCACCCCACCGAGCATGCAGTACTCTACGGTAAAGCGCTTCGGAACCGCCGCTTGATATGTTAGAAGTGCTTCTTTAAGCGCCGCGAGGGGCCAACGCTTATTCACCGGCATAATCTGGGTTCTTAGCGAATCATCGGCGGTGACGAGGGAGACGGCGAGTTTAATGGGTAATTTCAATTGGGCGAGCTTCTCAATGCCGGGGACCACCCCACACGTGCTGATCGTCATTCGCCTCAGGCCAATGTTAAAGAGGTCTTTGCGGTTAAGAGCGTGGATTGCCTTAAGCGTTGCATTGAAGTTGTGTAGCGGCTCACCCATTCCCATGAAGACGATGTGGGTGATCGGCTCCTCTGCTACCTTAGAGAGGTGAACAAACTGCTCGATAATCTCTTCGGAAGCGAGGTTACGCAGGAGGCCCATCGTCCCCGTTTTACAGAAGGTACACCCCATCGCACACCCTACTTGCACTGAGAGGCACGCAGTGTAGCGCTTCTTCTTATCAACAAGCAGAACCGCTTCAATGATTCGCCCATCAAAGAGGGTAATCCCTAATTTAATCGTTCCCGCTTCATCTTTCTCTTGGCTTGTTACTCTTGATGAGATCGGCGAGTCCATCAAATTCGCCAAGCGCTCGCGCTCAGAAAGGGAGAGGTCCGTCATCTCATCGAAGCTCGCTGCTCCTTTGGAGAGCCAATTAATTATTTGCACCGCCAGGCGCTTTTCAGCGAGCGAAAGGCTTTGAACTAGTTGTTCGGTACTGAGGCCGTAGAGGGAGTGGGGAATATTCATCAACTCAGTATACCTATTTGAGCATTGAAAGAATAGCGATTAAGACTCCGGTGATTCCTTCTCCGCCTAAGAGGCCGCTGGCCACAAGACCAATATTCTTCTGAACTCGCTCTTTTTCCTTTCTTCGCGCTAAGAGGAGCGATGAGAGGGCACCGACGCCCATGATCGAAGAGATGTAGATCGGTAGGTACACCCCAAGACCCAGTGTTGCTGAAGGAAGATTTGCCAAGAAAAGACCGAGGCCAATGAAGAGGCCAATGAGGAAGGCGGGGAGGTGCTCGATCCCTCCGACCATCTTCGCCACTGCCGCTGCTTGGGGGGCGGGCAGCTCGGCACTACCAAAGCCCCCAAAGGCGTTCTTCATCGCTAAGAGGACGATGACTGAAAGGATTGCTCCGATCACACCCCCGATGCCTTCACCGAGGATTTGATCACGGCTATTGGTTCCAAGAAGGTGTCCACTCTTTAAGTCATTCATTACATCACCGGTCAGTCCACACGCTACTGCAACAACAGCGGCGATCGAGAACGAGGCGAGTAAGGAGGGCTTAGAGATGAGCTGAATCACCAAGAGGACGAGAATGCCAAAGATTTCCATCGGGTTGATCCCGGTTTGCCCGGTGAGCATTCCCGAAAGGTATGTTGCGGCGTAGATTCCTGCAATTAAGACGAGTGCTTCAACAAAGCCCAATTCAGTGCCAATTGCTAAGAGAATGACCGCGAAGACAAGGATCAAGGAGATGAGGAATAAGGAGCGTTGGCTCTTCTTCGGTCCCTCCTCTTCAAGCTTCTTTGGCCGAAGGATTTTAGAGAAGAGCGCTTTGACAAAGACCCCAAGGCCCGTTCCGATCATCAATCCGATCCCAAGGTTTTGCCGAAAGATA
>JBBADN010000086.1:0-6185 GCA_041656455.1 Sphaerochaeta sp.
TGCTGCAACGGCGTAGAGCTCATAGGAGTTACCAGCATCCATTGCTCCCATACCACTTGTTGCTGTGGTGATTAAGCCAACAACACAAGAGACAAAGGCAGAGACTAAGTACGCCTTCGTTGTTGTGGTGATTAAGTTCACCCCACTAAGACGTGCTGCTTCAGCGTTTGAGCCAATTGCATAGATGTGTCGACCACTTTTAGTTCGGTTAAGAATGAAGTTAAAGATAACCCAGAGAACAAGGGCAATCCAAATCGTGTTAAAGAGGCCAAAGGTCCGTCCGTAGTAGAAGAAGTTTCGAAACCCCTCCGCAGCTGGCCCAATTGAGTCGGTGTTGTAGTTGTTGTTAGCGATCTGGGCGATACCGCGGGCGATCGTCATCGTCCCTAAGGTAGCGATGAAGGGAGGAAGCTTCGCAAAGGAAACAAGGAGGCCGTTTGAAAGGCCAATTGCTAAACAGCTGATGAGGGTAAAGATAATTGCCGTAATAGGGGCAGTCCCCTTACTCATCAACGTTGCACTGATCATCGTGCTCATCCCAACAACTGAGCCAATTGAAAGGTCGATGTTTCCTGTGATTAACACGTAGGACTGACCAATGCCGATGAGAAGAATTGGGGCAATCTGGCGGAGTAGGTTTGAAATATTGCGTGACGAGAAGAAGATTGGGTTCATAATCCCAAACGCAATAGAAAGGATGATTAACCCTGCGGTAACAGTGAGGACTTGTCCGATGCCTCGAATTGCCCGGATACGTCTAGTAATAATTTGCCAACGGTGTTTCATAATGTCCCTATTTCAAATTTATTCTCAAATTGAGTCGCCAATTCCATGATTCGCTCCTGAGTTGCTTCTTCCCTCATGAGCTCGCCAGTAACCCGGCCATCACACATTACTAAGATTCGATCAGCGATGCCGAGAATCTCCGGCATCTCACTGGAGATAAAGAGCACAGCAATTCCTTTTGCCTTCAGCTCGTTCATTAAGTGGTAAATTTCAACCTTTGCTGCAACGTCGATCCCTCGAGTCGGCTCATCGAAAATGACGACCTTGGATTCCCGAGCGAGCCACTTGCCAACGACAACTTTCTGCTGATTACCTCCAGAGAGGGCAGCGGCATCACTTTCGATTGAGGCGAGCTTTACATGGAGGTCTTTGACGACATTGGCAACGAGTTTTGCTTCTTTTTTACGATTAATAATCCCAAATCGGGAGGTGATCATATCCAAGTTTGGAAGGGCGATGTTCTCCCTGATCGAAAGTTTAGTGCAGAGCCCATCTTTCTTCCGGTCTTCGGGGGCGAGTACGATTCCATGAACAATTGCATCGTTAGGATGGTTAATTGAAACTTCTTTTCCGTTAAGGGTGATCGTCCCGCCAGTTTTTGGGTCAGCGCCAAAGATCGCCCGGCTCGTTTCAGTTCGCCCTGCTCCCATCAGCCCAGCGATACCAAGTATCTCCCCTTCATAGAGGTCAAAGGAGATGTTGCGAACCATCGGCCCAGCGTGGAGGTTAGAAACCGAGAAACGCTTTGCTTTACGGTCCGTATCGATTCGCGGGAATTTCTCTTTAATTTCTCGTCCAACCATGTAGGAGATGATTTGGTTCATCGTCAGTTCAGCGAATGGTTTTTCAATGATGAAGCGCCCATCACGCATAATTGTTACCGTATCAACGATGTGCTGCAGTTCTTCTAGGCGGTGGCTGATGTAGATGATTCCCACCCCTTTCGCTTTGAGGGCTCGAATAAGCGTAAAGAGTTGCTCGATTTCTACGTTTGTTAATGCACTCGTTGGTTCGTCCATGATGAGAATCTTTGCATTCGCTTGGAGGGCCCGGGCGATTTCAACCATCTGTTGTTTGCTGACTGCAAGGTCGCCAACGAGGGTGTGGGTATCGAGGTCGATCTCCAGTGAATCAAGAACCTCTTTTGCCCGCTTGTGCATTGTTTTATTATCGAGAAGGCGCCTCTTTAACCGCTCGTGCCCTAAGAACATATTCTCTGCGATATTCAGGTGGGCACACATATTCAACTCTTGGTGAATAATGGCAATCCCAAGCTCTTGGGCTTGGCGAGGTTTGAGGTTTGTCTCAATCTGCTCCCCGTAGAGGATGATCTCTCCTTCATCACGGGTGTAGACGCCACTGAGGATTTTGACGAGGGTCGACTTACCAGCTCCGTTTTCCCCGAGGAGAGCCATAACTTGGCCCGCCTTGAGGCGAAACTGGACATCATCGAGCGCCATGACCCCAGGGAAAGACTTGGTGATATGGTTCATTTCAACGACGTACTGACTTTCCATACATGATATGTTCGCATGGCTACTGTGACGAAAGTAGGGTCGATTTCTTTAGAAATAGGGGGTTATTCTTTGGGTACCGAGCCAGCGAACCCTTGGTATTGGGCAAATTCACTGCGTTTAAGCTCCAAATCAATTTTCCCCTTTTTGATTAACAAGAGGCGGTCGGCGATTTGGAGGGTGTCAGAAAGCGATACGGCAAGAATTAAAATCGAAGTTCCTTTTTGCTTAAGCTCATCGAAGATTTTAATGAGCTCCATCCGTTGATACATATCAGCGGAGGTGAAAGGCTGGACGACACAGAGGAACTTGGGGTTTTGGAGGAGGATGCGTTGATATAAAAGGCGAAACCGCTGGGCTCGCTCAAGCTCGAGGGGGACGGTTTGATCAAGATCCGCCTCAAAGTACTGTTGAAGTGGGGCGCCAAGGGCCCGACGACGGCTTCGGCTGAGCCATAGCGAGTGAACTTTGTGATCAGAAGCAAAGAGAAGGTTATCGAGTACGGAGAGTTGGTTGAAAAGAAGGCGGTCGGTGCTCTTTGGGGGAACAAGGACGATTGAGCGGTCTTTTGTAGATGGGGCTTTGCCGTTAATCGTAATCGAACCTTCTTTCGCTTGAGCGGACCCTTCTAGGAGGGCAAAGAGGTCAGTAATCGTCAAGTGCTCCCGGTCGAAGAGGACGATTGTCTCCCCGTGGCCAACGGTAAAGGTTAGGTCTTGGATCATGCCGTAATGGACGTGATCACAGACAAGGACCGCATCATCGTGGGTGGTGTGTTCATAGTGGCGCTGGCGTGTAACGGTATCAATCGTGTCGTTAAATTCAAAAATATAGTGACCGATGATTGAATCGTTCATTTGGTCCGCTAAGAGGTGCTTGATGATGCGCCCTTCCCGCATTAAGTAACAGCGGCTTGCGAAGCGAAAGACCTCTTCATGGTGATTTCCAACGTAGAGAAACGTCATCCCTTCACTACACAGCTGAGTAAGGATCGGCTGAAGGCGCTGAAGGTCAACTTCACTGACAAAGGAGGAGATCTCTTTAAGAATCACTAAGAGGGTCCGATTGAGCTTTGCTTTGATTAGTTGAATAACCAGCCGCTCAAAGTGAGGCAAATCTTGAATGAGAGTCCTTGGTGGGATATCTAGGCCATACGGTTTTAACAAGTGACCCATTTGTTGAGAGAGGTGGGAGAAGCGAATAAGGTGTTGGCGTCTCGTTTTTCGTAAGACAAACAGATTCTCTTCAACAGTCATTGATTCAACAAGGGTAGATGAGCGGTCGATGACCATGACGTTATACTCACTTTTCCTCGTAGAAAGGTAGTCGTGAACTAACTGTTCTTTTACGTAGATGTGCCCATACAGCAGCGGAATGGTTCGCTGAAAAATTTCAAGCAGTTCCTCAAGTCCGAGCGCGTCAATTGCAATAAGGCCCACAACCTCACCGGAGCAAAGATTTACATGGATATCATGCAGTAGTGGAGGGAGGGAGACTTGCTCGAGGCGAAAGACTTCATCCTTCATTTGACCGTTCTTCCTTGCTCTTTGGGAGCGATATCACGACATCAGTACCCACTCCCACTTCGCTGGTCACGTTCAAACCATACTGCTCACCGAAGAGAAGCTTGATGCGGTTATTTACGTTTACTAATGCGATCCCGCCCTCTTGTTCATCCCGTTTGACGTATTCAAAGGAGCGGGTAGTGAGGTGGTGTTGGATGCGATCAAGGACCTCTTTGGGCATCCCAACCCCGTCATCCCGGATCGTCACCAATAAGCGGGTTTTTGTGTGCTCGATGCGAATAAGAAGGGTCCCTTCACCAACTTTACATTCGAGGCCGTGGACGATGGAGTTTTCAACGATTGGTTGGAGGGTGAGTTTGGGAATTCGATAGGAGAGGAGCTCCTCAGGATCCTCCTCCTCAAAATAAATCTCTAGTTTGATTCGTGCTCCAAATCGAAATTGCTGAATAAAGAAGTAGTTCTGCGTATTCTCAAGTTCTTGGTTTAACGTCACGAGGTTTTCTACACCGCTTATTGTGTAGCGGAAGAACGTTGAGAGGGCTTCTGTCATCGTTGCCACTGAATTCAACCCGCCAAGAAGCGCTTCACCGCGGATACCCTCTAACGTGTTGTACAGAAAGTGTGGGTTGATTTGGTTTTGCAGGGCGAGGTATTGTGCTTGGCGTTTACTCTCATTCATCAGCTGATCAGTATTCACTAAGTCGATGAGCATTTGGCTAGCCGCCTGGAGCTCTTTGTTTAACGGGACACTTTCATCAACGATGGTGCTAAGGGTGTAGCCCGAGGCAAAGAGGCGAAGAATGTGTTTACTTCGGCGATAGGGAAGGAGGATTGTGAAGTACCCCATAATGAAGATTGTGATAGTAACCCCCAAAAGGATTAAGGTTCCAATCCGAAGCACAAGAGGGTTTGAGCCACTGATGAATGGAAGGATGATTGCACTGGTGAGGAGGAGAGTCACCGTTGTAGCAAAGAGGATGATTCGGTGTTCAAGGAAGGCTTGGCGTTTACCCATAGAGCTTCCGGTATTCATTAGGTTTAATCTGCCCGTATTTTTTGAACGCCCGCGAGAAGTGTTTGGGATCGCGATAGCCAACGAGGGCTGCTACCTTGGTAATCGGCATGCTTGTCTCCACGAGAAGCTTTTTTGCTGCTTCCATGCGGACTTCAAGGACGTAGTCCGCAAACCCAACACCCATTCGTTTCTTAAAGAGCCCACTGAAGTAGGAAGGATTCAGGTGAACCGCTTCACTGACTCGTTCTAAGCTGAGTAACTCATCGCCGTACTGCTGATCGATCAAGGCTTTGGCGAGCTTAATCGGGCGTGAGAGGGCGTGCTCTTGGTGCTGGACGTGAAGGTGTAATAGTTCAGTGAGGCCACTTTGATACCGAAAACGTAAATCTTCGAGCGTTGAAGCGTCCCTGATGGTAAGCCACAGCTCCTGATTCTCCTCGAGGTCGGGGTTTTGCTCCTCGACGAAGCGTTGAGCGTAGGAAAATGATTGAAGGAGGACGTGCTCGATAACTGAAATTGGTTCTTTTTCAATCGTGTTAAAGAGTTCGTTAACTAACTCCTCAGCGCTTTCACTCATCTGGGCACACGCCTGGGTAAAGCGCTGACGGACAAATTCGACGTGCTCCTCAGTTGGAAGGGCCTTATGGTGCTTTGCTTGATAGAATTGCTCAAATCCACCGATGAGGCGTTGGCTTAACCGATCATGGGCTGAGATTAGCGATTCGTTGATCTCGTGAATCGAGGAAACTTCGACTCCGAGGGAGATGGCGCTTTTTAAATCCCGAAAGAGCTGAGCTTGAGTTCGAAGGATTTCAACGATGCGGGTACAGAGAGTAACAATATGTTCGCGCTCACTCTCCTGATATGCAAAGAGGAGGTAGAGATCCCCTTCATGGGCAGCGAGTGTGACCGCTTGCTCCTCACCTTCAAGCAGGTGCAGAATCTTTGTTTGGACTGCCCCAAGGGCGTGACGGCCTCGAACTCCCCGAAGAGCAATAACCGCGATCGCGAAAAGGCCTGTGTACTTTTGCCATTGACCTAAAAGGGGAGGCGTGTTGGTTTGCAAGAACGTTAAAAAGGCGGAGTGCATCATTGAGCGCTTGGCATCTCGAAGTTCCTGGATGGACGATTCAGCACTTGTTCGCTCGGCGTGTTCTTTTTTAAGGCGCAGGAGGGTTTGGTTGAGCTCATGACCCTTAATGGGTTTTAAGAGGTATTCAGCAACGCCGTATTTAATCGCATGCTGGGCGTAATCAAACTGTTTGTGTCCGCTGATGATGATGAATTGAAGCTCAGGTTGGAGCTCGCGGGCTTGGCGGATTAATTCAAGGCCATCGATACCAG
>JBBADN010000087.1:0-6084 GCA_041656455.1 Sphaerochaeta sp.
AGTCGGACCAGTTAAGTGCTCGTCACTCTCTTTATCTAAGTTGGTCAGCGCAATTTTTGCATAGCGGTTCTTCACAACTCGGAAGGCAGCGTCCTTCTCGCGAAGGCTGCGGCGGAGGCGGGTGATTTGAGCAACCGTCATCCCACGATAGTCAGCGAAGATAAAGCCGTTATACTCTCTAAACTCTTCCATCAACGCCTTGACTGCTTCTTCTTTTTCAGGGGTAACTCGGGTTTTATAATCCATCTTCATTCCTCCTTACAGTGCAAAGTCGCGAACATCAACGCGAACACCGGGGCCCATCGTTGAAGCGACGGTGACGCTGACGAGGTAATCGCCTTTTGCATCAGCAGGCTTCTTGCGGACCACTTCTTGGACGACTGCAAGGGCGTTTTCACTGACTTTGGCGGGTTCCATTGAAACCTTACCAACGGCCAAGTGCACGACTCCACTCTTATCAGAACGGAATTCAACGCGCCCCTTCATGAGTTCTTCAAGGGCACCTTTGATATCCATCGTAACGGTTTGGGTCTTCGGATTCGGCATGAGACCGCGGCGACCAAGGATTGGGCCGAGCCGACCGACGTCCTTCATCATATCCGGCGTAGCAACTGCCACATCGAAGTCCATCCATCCCTTACGGATCTGCTCGATTAAGTCATCATCACCAACGAACGTTGCACCAGCGGCGCGCGCTTCATCAGCTTTCTCGCCTTTGGCGAAGACCAAGACGCGCTTTTGGGCGCTAAACTGGTTGGGGAGGACGACGGTGTCACGGACGCTCTGACTCTTCTTAAGGGTGAGCTTCACGTGCACTTCAACGGTTTCATCAAACTTGGCGAAGGCAGCGTCTTTTACTAAGGCGAGCGCTTCATCAAGGCTATAAAACTTAGTTCGGTCAATCTTCTCAACTGACGCGCGATAGTTCTTTCCGTGTTTCATTACTTCTCAACCTCCACGCCCATTGAGCGAGCCGTTCCAGCAACGATTTTCATCGCCGCTTCGAGGTCGTTCGCATTCAAGTCGGGCATCTTGGTCTTGGCGATCTCAGCAAGCTGATCTTTCGTCAAGGTACCGACTTTCGTCTTGTTGGGAGTACCGCTCGCCAATTCAATGCCCAACGCCTTCTTAATTAAGACGGCAGCTGGGGGAGTCTTCAGGATAAAACTGAAGCTCTTATCAGCGTAAACGGTAATGACAACGGGAAGAATAAGCCCAGGTTCGTAGTTCTTCGTCTTATCGTTGAACTCCTGGACAAACTGAGGGGCACTGACACCATGAGGGCCAAGGGCCGGGCCAATCGGGGGCGCCGGGGTAGCCTTCTGGGCAGGGCACTGCAACTTGATAATTGCAGACACCTTTTTCTTTGCCATGTTCCATTCTCCTTACGCAAGCTCACCTACGGCGTCTTGCGCTGGTATTAACGCCTGTCAACGACAGGCTCCCACCTCATAACGAGGGAGTATTCATTCTTACATGGACTGTGTGTAAAAAATCAGAAAACTCTCGTATAAGACCCCGTCCACGGATCTTACAGAATCTTTTCTACTTGTAAAAAGTCCACTTCAACGGGAGTGGATCGGCCAAAGATTCCCACCGAGACGCGCATCCGCGCCTTCTCGAGGTTAACCTCTTCGATCGTTCCAGTGAAGGACTCGAAGGGGCCATCAACAATCCTGACCTGTTCGCCAACTGCGAACGTCTGTTTCGGTTTAAAGACCTTCTCTGCGGGAAGGTCGCCCGTCTTTTGAAAGAGGCTCTTCTCTTCACCCTTGGAAAGGGGTTGGGGTTTTGCTCGATCAGTAGGGGTAACAAAGCCTGAGACGCCTTGGATGCGGCGGATCTGGGTGACCCACGTCTTCCAGCTATGCTCAGGAAGTTCAAGCTCAACGAGGATGTAGCCAGGCAGGAGCTTGCGCTTTACTTCGCGCTTCTGTCCATCTTTGACTTCAACAACCGTTTCCATCGGCACCTTTACGTCGGTGCACACAAGGGCGAAGTCCGTGTCGGTTTCGCGCATCTTATTAATGATGCGTTCGATCTTCTGCTCATACCCTGAATAGGTCTGTACTACATACCACCCTTTTGCCATGCCCAATCCTATAAGACAAAGAGGATTCCCCGCAGCAGGAGGAAATCAACCAGCCCGAGGAAAACAGCGACAAGAATCGTGGAAACGAGGACAACCTTAGTGGAAGAAATCACCGCCTCCCGAGAGGGCCAAACGACCTTCTTTAGTTCGAGATACGATTCTTTGAAATACTTGATGATTTTCTTCATCGAACAGGCTCCTTGTATACTAATCGATCGAGAAGCGAACAGGCCAAGAAGGATTCGAACCCTCAACATCCGGTTTTGGAGACCGGCGCTCTACCAATTGGAGCTATTGGCCTATTAGCTTCTCGATCACAAAAAAATCACTTAATTTTCGTCTCGCGGTGCAAGGTGTGCTTGCGATCGTGCGGACAATACTTGTTAAACTCTAATTTGTTTGGGAGATTCCGTCGATTCTTCTCGGTGGTGTAGTTTCTCCGCTTACATTCGGTACACTGCAAAGCAATCTTCTCAACAGGACCTTTTTTATCCTTAGCCATCTTTAGCTCCTCGTCAACTTCATCCCCAAATAGTGATGAAAAAACAGCCCCCGAACGGAATCGAACCGTTGACCTCAACCTTACCATGGTTGCGCTCTGCCGACTGAGCTACAAGGGCATGGGTGTATAACGGCGGCGCCATTACACGCAAAAGGAAACTTACCAAAGAGCAACGCTTTTGTCAATACGCTCCACAGACCTTTGAGGCAGTTGCCGCAATGAACCCCTTTCGCTATAGTTTCAACCATCGTATGCTATTAAGAGACAAGGAGTTCCAATGTTGAACCATCAAAAAACGAGATACGGCCACACAGTCGGAGATATTACCCAAGACTTCGCTGAACATCTTAAATATAGCCAGGATGCCGATCAAGTCCACACCACCGATGAAGGGCGCTACACCGCCTTAGCGTTAACGATTCGTGACCGAATCGTCCACCGGTGGAACCAAAGCAGAAAAATCCAACGCCAAGGGGCTAAACGGGTGTACTACCTCTCCTTGGAGTTCCTCATGGGCAGGGCGATGAGCAACAACATCATCAACCTTGGAATTGAAGAAGAAGTCCGAGAGGCGCTCGCTTCTTTAGGATACACCTACGAAGAGCTTGAACGCGTTGAAAGTGACGCGGGTTTGGGTAATGGAGGCCTCGGGCGCTTAGCGGCGTGTTTCCTCGACTCCCTCGCTACCCTTCAAATCCCCGCCTACGGATATGGAATTCGCTACAACTACGGCATCTTCCGCCAGCAAGTCAAACAAGGCTGGCAAGTCGAGCAGCCAGATAACTGGCTTCGGGCAGGAAATCCCTGGGAGATTGTCCGCCCCGACGTCGTCTACCCCGTTGGTTTCGGTGGCTCAGTCCAAGTGATCCGCGAAGGGGGCAAAGACCTCTTTAAGTGGAAGCCTTCGGAGACGGTCTTAGGCGTCGCCTACGACATGCCGATCATCGGCTACGGAGCAAATACAGTAAACACCCTCCGCCTCTGGTCAGCAAAGAGCGCCGATGAGTTTGACTTCGCTGAGTTTAATGAAGGCGATTACACCGAAGCGGTTCGCTCCAAGATCACCGCTGAGAACCTCAGCCAAGTCCTCTACCCCAACGACACCCTCTACATGGGTAAGGAACTGCGCCTGAAGCAGCAGTACTTCTTCGTTTCATGTTCCCTAGCGGATATCATCAGCCGCTTCAAGCGCCAGGGTCACAGTGACTGGGCAACGTTCAGCGACTATGCTGCGATTCAAATGAACGACACCCACCCAAGCTTAGCAGTTCCAGAGTTGATGCGCCTCTTAGTTGACCAAGAGGGCCTTTCATGGGAAGAGGCGTGGGCGATTACCGTCTCGAGCCTTGGCTACACCAACCACACCCTCATGCCCGAGGCCTTAGAGAAGTGGAGCGTCCCAATGCTCGGCTCGATTCTCCCTCGCCACCTTCAGATTATCTACGAGATCAACCACCGCTTCTTACAGGAAGCAGTGAGCCACTTCCCCCTCCAACCCAAGATTTTGAACCAGATTTCGATCATTGAAGAGTCCAACCCGAAGAACGTTCGAATGGCGAACTTGGCGATCGTCGGCAGTCACTCCACCAACGGAGTCGCTGCCCTCCACAGTCAGCTGCTACGCGACTCGATGTTCCCCCACTTCAATACGATCTTCCCTGAACGCTTTAATAATAAGACCAATGG
Source organism: Sphaerochaeta sp. (assembly GCA_041656455.1). Classification (GTDB taxonomy): domain Bacteria; phylum Spirochaetota; class Spirochaetia; order Sphaerochaetales; family Sphaerochaetaceae; genus Sphaerochaeta. The sequence continues at coordinate 4,281 of JBBADN010000087.1, forward strand.
GATTACCCAGCGCCGCTGGCTCTTAGCTTCCAACCCGGAGTTAAGCGCCTTGATCACCAAAGCAATCGGCGGCGGGTGGATTACCGATTTCGATCAAATGAAGAAGCTGAAGAAGTTCGCTGATGATTCGGCGTTTGTCGCTGACTTCGCGAAGATCAAAGCGAAGAACAAAGAGCGAGCGGCAAAGTTCCTCCAAGCAGACACTTCGATCATCCTCAACCCCAACACCTTCTTCGATGTGCAGGTGAAGCGGATTCACGAGTATAAGCGTCAGTTACTCAACGTGCTAAACATCCTCTACATCTACAACGACCTCAAAGCTGGTGGTGAAGAGACGAGACTGATGGAACCGACGACGTTCCTCTTTGGTGGAAAAGCTGCCCCCGGGTACGTCAACGCGAAGTTAATCATTAAATTGATCAACAACGTCGCCCAGGTGATCAACAGCGACCACGAAGTCAACGAGCGCCTGGCCGTTCACTTCCTGCCCAACTACCGCGTTACGATGGCCGAAGCATTAATCCCAGCAACAAACCTCAGCCAGCAGATTTCAACAGCGGGAACTGAAGCCTCGGGAACGGGGAATATGAAGTTCATGATCAACGGAGCGCTGACGATCGGGACCCTCGATGGGGCAAATATCGAAATCGCCGAGGAGGCAGGAGCAGAGAACCTCTTCATCTTTGGAAACACCGAAGAGGAGATCGAAGCGCTTAGACCCTCCTACGATCCGAACTTCTTTATTAACTCCAACGCTAAAATTCGGAACATCGTGAACCTTCTGCAAAGTGGATACTTCAACGTCAATGAGCCGAATATCTTCGACCCCCTCTACCGCTCTTTGCTTGACGAAGGCGATCGCTACTTCCTCTTCGCGGATTTACAGATGTACGCTGACGCCCACACCAAAGCACGAGCCCTCTATCACAGCGATATCGATCAGTGGAACCAGAAGGCAATCCTCAACGTCGCCAGTGGCTCTAAGTTCTCCAGCGACCGAACAATCGCTGAGTACGCCGATGATATTTGGAAGATCAAGAGCCTCCCGGTAAAACAGAACGGCGACGATGACTCGGTCTTAGCGGACGCCAGAAAACACTCATAGGGGAGTATATCGGTCACCTTCTCGTCAGGGTGACCGATTTTCGTCACCCTCAATATACCTAAGTATCGACCCAGCAAGAATAATAACCTTGCCTTATCGCGGAGCTTCACCTCCTGCCAGCTTATCGTCATCGCTCATTATCACCTGCTATATTTATGGCATGGAATCTTTTTGGAATCGGGTGAAAACTCTCCTCAATACGACATCAGTAGTTGAACTTTCTCAGATTCTGGAGGTCAAGCGCACCACCCTCTCCAGCTGGATTCACAGTGATCGTCGCCCGCCGATGGCGGTGCTCCTCCGGATCACTGAATTAACGGGAGTTGACCTTCACCACCTCGAGCGCGGCTACGCCTACGACTTTGAAGAGGAGGACGAGGTTGCTGATTCCCGGATCCACACAAAGCGCAGTAAACTCATTGAGCTGGTAAACTCCCTTGATGAGGATGAGTTAGAGATTGTCAGTGATTTCTTTCACTTCTGTGAGAAGCGAATCGTTAAAACCCAAACCCCGAAAAAAGATGTGCAACCGAAGGACTGAGGACGGCAAAGAACGGAGCAAGGATCATCGCCGGGAGGAAGTTCCCGGTTTTTGTTTGCCGAATCTTCAGTAAGTTAAAGCCGATCATTAAGAGCAAGACTCCTCCAATCGCTCCAAGTTCACCAATGCCAATCTCCCCTAAGATCGGTTCGATCCAC
>JBBADN010000088.1:0-6052 GCA_041656455.1 Sphaerochaeta sp.
GATCGGGAGGCCTAGGGGGCGCAGGAAGGAGCGCATCAGCCCGTAGTTTGGTTCAAAGATCCACGCCCAGACCATTGCGATCGCAACGTTTGCGGTGAAGGTTGGGCTGAAGATAATCGCCCGGTAGAAGTTACTACCGCGGATTTTCTTATTAAGCTGACTCGCTAAGTAGAGACTAATTGCCATCTTAACGACAACGGTAAAGAACGCCATGATGAGGGTGTTCTTTATAACGAGTTTAAAGACGTCATCACTAAACATATCCTTGTAGTTTTGCAACCCGAGGAATGTTTTACGGGGGCTAATCATATTCCACTTAAATAAACTTAAGTATAAGGAATAGAAGATTGGCCAAAATATAAAGATTGCCAATAAGATGAACGTCGGGCCGGTGAAGGCGAAAAACGTCCACATATCACGGCGCGCCCTGAGGCTCATCTTTTGTTGATTGGAAGTAGCTAATAGTGCCACGAGTCCCTCCTGAAAAAGGAATAGTGTTCAATAGACCTAGACAGGCCTAAATTATAATAGGCATCGATTGGTGATTCCAACGAAATTACCTCTATAATTTTGATTATTTATCATTTTCCTTATATGCTCCTAATCACGATTGTTTCTCTAAACAGAACTTCCAGTTCCTCCAGAGGAGGGGCATTTTAGCGCGCTGGTGGAGCTCCCGTCGAGGAACGAACGATTAACTCGTTCTCAAATTCTACCCGAGTAACCGCCTTTTGCTCGTGAATTGGGCGAATCCTTGGTTGCATTTTTTCATAGAGGAGGCGAACTGCCCGTTGGCCCCCTTCGATGATGTAGTGTTCTACTGTCGTTAAGCCCACTCCCCTGAAGGAGGAGGGGTAAATATTATCAAAGCCGCAGACACTGAGATCTTGAGGAATCTCTTTGCCACTTTCTTTAATCGCATCAATGACGCCGTAGGCGACCATATCGTTGACTGCAACAATCGCTGTAACATCGGGGGATTCTGCTAAGCATCGGTTTGTGAGCTCGCGCCCGCTTTGGTGTTCAATATCGACGGTGTTAAGCTCGGTGTTCGATGAAATTTCTGTAGTGTAGAGGTGCAGCTTCGCCCCCGCCTCTTCAATGCAGTGCTTCAAGCCTTCGTAGCGGCGCACTCGAGCGCTATGATCCTTATTTAAACTCGTTGAAACGTAGGCGATGCTTCGGTGGCCAAGGCAAAGAAGGTGCTCACCAATTAAGGTTCCCGCTTTAAAGTTATTTACATCGATTGTATCAAGGCCTACTTCATTTTGCTTATCCCCAACAGCGATGATGGGCAGGTATTCACTAAGGGCGCGGACTAATTCTGGTTGCTGGGGGATCATAGCAAAGATAACACCACAGACAAGGGGGTTTTTTGCAAACTCACACGCGTACCGCTCTTTTTCAACGTCCCAATACGTGGTGAAAATCATTGTTTTTAACCCACGGATCTTAGCTTCTTGCTCCATCCCTTGGATGATTGTAGCAAAGTAGGGGTTGATGACTGATGGGCAGACAATGAGAATAACCTGGCGGGCTTTTTTCGGTTGTTTTGTTTGATAGCCCATTGTTTTAGCGGTTTCATACACTCTTTCAATAGTAGCATCACTAAATCGATTGAGGTTCTTCCCTGTCAAAATCATGGAGACACTTGCTGAAGAGACGCCAACTTGAGCTGCAACATCTTTAAGGGTTGTTTTTTTCTTACTCACACCTATATGTTAAGCATATTTAACTGCAGATTGCAATAAAAATCTATTAAACTATTCGGATTCGCTTTAAAACAACAGGAAATTACTTAGTTTATTATCTTTGACTTTTCAAAGATTCTCTCATACACTGTTAAAAGAGTAAGCAATTTTAATCAAAAAAACTGCTTAAATTTAGTTAATGTTCACTAAGGAGGAACACATGAAAAAATTGTTGTTGGCCCTATTGGTGATTGCCGTGCTGCTCACGCCGGTGTTTGCCCAAGGAACCAAAGAAGCGAAGGATGATGATTATCACCTCGTTTTGCGCATGAGTCACGTCTTTGCACCCAATGAGCAGCTTACGAAGTCCCTTGAGATCGTCCGTGATCGCATTTATGAGCGAACTAATGGTGCGATCGACGTTCAACACTACTGGCAGAGCCAACTTGCTGTCTATAAAGACGGAGTTGAACAAGTTGCTCGCGGTGCAAATTTCATCTCGGTAGAAGACCCCTCCTATCTTGGTGACTACATCGCCGACTTCAACGCCCTTGTTGGACCGATGCTCTACAACTCTTTTGAAGAATACCAGTACATGATTCAAACCCCCCTCGTCCAAGGTTGGTTGAAGGAACTGGAAGAGAAGCACCGCATTAAGGTCTTAGCCCTTGACTACATCTTTGGCTTTAGAAATCTTAAGACGAATAAAGTAATCGTCACCCCCGCTGATCTGAAGGGACTTAAGATTCGCGTTCCTGGCAGTCAGCTCTTCATTGATACCCTCAACGCAATGGGCGCAGTCTCAACACCGATCGGGTTTGCTGAAACTCTGAGTGCTGTACAACAAGGTGTTGTTGATGGCTTAGAGGGCACGATGGACGCGTACGGCTCCAACGGAAGTTCTGAAGTTGCTAAGAATATGGCGCTCACCCAACACTTCCTCGGAACTTGTGGTGTCTACATCAACGTTGATGTCTTCAACAAAATTCCCGCTGAATATCAGAAGATTATTCAAGAAGAGTTCACCGCTGGTGCTCTGCACATGAATACGGAAATCTCCAATAACTATGAGTCCACCAAGGCGCGCCTTGAATCTCAAGGCCACAAGTTCAACGAAGTTGACTCTGAGGCGTTTGCGAAGACCGTCGAAAGTGTGTACACCAACATGAAGGGAGTCACCCCTGGAATCTATAACATCCTTAAGGGTGAATTGGCAAAGATGCCTAAGTAAATAATGGTACACAGGCCAAAGGTTTGCTGTATAATTCATACACAGGCTTTTGGCCTATTTTTTAGGTAAGGAGAACACCTTCATGTCAGCTACTCTTAAGAAATACCTGTATAACGCTGAGCTCATCCTCGCCAGTGGTTTTATTATTGTGACCACGGCCCTTGTTATGCTCAACGTTGTTCTGCGCTACTTCTTTAAAACTGGTTTATACTGGTCGGAAGAAGTCGCCACTGGGTGCTTTGTATGGTCGGTCTTTATAGGATCGGCAGCGGGTTACAAAGCAAAAGCGCACGTTGGCGTCGATATGCTCGTCAACTACGCCCCGCCTAAGCTTAGAAAGATTATCCTTCTTGTTGTTGATGCAATTCTCATTTTTATCAACGGCTATATTACGTATATTGCGATTATCTATCTCTCGCTTTCCTATCGAAAACCCACCCCGGTATTGGGTGTCTCAACTGCATATATCTCATCATCAATTTTAATTAGTTTCGCTTTGATGACGGTATACGGAATTCATTTTTTCATCCAAGATTTGAAAGGAGGTAAAGAAGCATGATTGCATATTTGCCTATTCTGTTAGTCTTTATCCTCTACTTCTCCAGTATTCCAATCGCCTATGCGCTTTTTGGTTCATCGCTCTTCTACTTTGCCATCATTGACACTTCTTCTCCCGTTGATTTGATCTTGCAGAAGTTTGTCACTTCGACGCAATCGTTCCCTTTACTGGCGATTCCCTTCTTTGTGATGGCGGGCTCGATTATGAACTACGCTGGGATTTCAAAGAAGCTGATGCAGTTTGCTGACGTCCTCACTGGACACATGCAAGGTGGCTTAGCTCAGGTGAACGTTCTGCTTTCGATGCTCATGGGTGGAGTCTCTGGCTCAGCAAACGCTGATGCGGCGATGCAGTCGAAGATGCTCGTCCCAGAGATGGAGAGGCGCGGGTACTCTAAGGCATTCTCTACAGCGATTACCGCTGCTTCTTCAGCAGTCACCCCCGTTATTCCTCCAGGGATTAACCTCATCATTTACGCGCTCATCGCCAACGTCTCAGTAGGGCGAGTTTTCGCAGCAGGGTACTTACCGGGTATTTTGATGACGGCTACTTTAATGGTTACGGTCCACCTCGTTGCGAAAAAGCGGAACTACAAACCTGTTCGCGAGAAGCGTGCTGGTGCAAAAGAGTTCGCCAAGCAATCACTCGATTCTTTGTGGGCGCTCCTTTTCCCCTTTGGGATTATTCTTGGTCTTCGAATTGGGATGTTTACCCCTTCTGAGGCGGGAGCAGTTGCGGTTTTCTATTGTATTATCGTCGGTAAGTTTATCTACAAAGAACTTGGTAGTGAGCACATCATCCCAGTTCTGAAAGAGACGATTTTTGGAACGAGTGGGGTCGTGCTCATCATCGTTTCAGCTAACGTCTTTGGCTACTATCTTAACTGGGAGCGTATCCCTCAGGCGATGACGAGTCTTTTACTTAACCTCACTCAATCGAAATATGTGATGCTCCTCATCGTTAACCTTCTCTTCCTTGTCCTTGGTATGTTCCTTGAAGGGGGAGCGGCGATGATTATTCTCGCTCCGCTGCTCGTACCTGTCATGGTACGGCTTGGAGTAGACCCGGTGCACTTCGGATTGGTTACAATCGTGAACATCATGATTGGAGGAATTACCCCGCCCTTTGGCTCGATGATGTTTACTACGTGTTCAATCACCCAATGTCCGATTGCTGACTTTGTTAAAGAGTCTATTCCTTTCATCCTTGCCTTACTTGTATCGTTGCTCTTGATCACCTACATCCCTGCGATTAGTCTGATCTTGCCGAATCTTATTTATGGTGCCGTTTAATAGGAGGCTCGTAATGAACATTTATGCCCATCGCGGATATAGTGGTGCATATCCAGAAAATACAATGATTGCGTTTAAAAAAGCGCTCGAAGCGAATGCCGATGGAATCGAGCTCGATGTCCAGCTTTCAAAAGATGGCCAGGTAGTCATCATTCACGATGAAACCCTCGACCGCACGACAGACGGCAGTGGCAAAGTTGTTGACCACACCCTCGCTGAATTAAAAGAAATCAACGCTGCCCACTCTTGGCGGGGAGGAAGTGAATTCCATCCAATCCCTTCGTTTGAAGAGTATTGTGCGTGGGTCAGTACCACCGACTTGACCACCAACATTGAATTAAAGACTGGCTTGATCTATTACCCCGAATTAGAGGCTAAGTGCATCGCCATTATTCAGAAGTACAACCTCCAAGAGCGCGTCTTCTTCTCGTCGTTCAACCACCTCTCCCTCGTCACTGCTCGAGCAATCGATCCGGCGATTGGCGTTGGGGCGTTGGTGATGGAGTGGGGCTTAGAAGGGGCGGGCCAAGCGGTGAGCGATTACGGCTTCCAGTACTACCACCCTTCGTACAAGTCTCTTACAAAAGCCCAAGTTGAAGAGTGCCATCGCTACGGGGTTAAGGTGAACGTCTGGACAGTCAACACGATGCAGGCGCTTGAGGATTGCTACGCGTGGGGAGTTGATGGAATCTTCACCGATTTCCCCACTGTTGCTAAGGCGTACGTTTACGCCCAGAAATAATTACCTCTTTTAGTCGAGCCTCCACTATCCTATACTCATAGTGGAGGCTATTTATGACCCGTCAATCATTCTTTGCTGGCTCGTGGTATCCGAATAATCCCACCGACCTGAGAGCCCTTGTTACCCCAGTAGACTCACCAGCTAAGCGCGCCTGCCTTGCGCTCTTACCCCACGCAGGCCTGTACTACTCTGGGCGTGGAATCGCCCCATTCTTTGCCGAGCTTGACCCTTCAATGACTCACCTCGTGATCCTCGGTCCAAGTCACTACGAACCAATCCACCGGGACCAGATCACCACGGCGTTTTTCGATTCCTATCACACCCCATTAGCGAAGCTTTCTGGTTTTGAGCTCCCTGGTAGCTCTCATGTTCACGCGCAAACCCTCGGGCGGGAGCACTCGGTTGAAATGACCCTTCCATTCATCGCGGCCCTAGCGAAGCCGCCTGTGGTGGCAATGGGGCTCATAAATGAACTTACCTCATTACAAATCCTTGATGAGCTCACCAATTCACTTAACCAACCTTCGCTTGGAGTCA
>JBBADN010000089.1:0-6034 GCA_041656455.1 Sphaerochaeta sp.
AAGTTAGGCGACACGCCTCAGTGTACGCCCTGCTCATTATTCCGTTAATCTACTACATTACCTTTAAGTACGTTCCGATTTTTAACGGACAAATAGCCTTTAAGGATTACATGGCCCTCGATGGCGTCCTTGGAAGCCGGTGGATTGGCCTTACTCACTTTAAGACGTTCATCCACTCCTACTACTTCACTGAACTGATTCGAAACACGCTGATGTACTCCTTTGGGAAGCTCATCTTCAGCCTTCCGCTTGCTATTATCCTGGCGATCACCATCTATGAATCGAAGCGCCCGATCCTCTCGCGGAGTGTTCAAACCCTCGCGTACCTGCCGCACTTCCTCTCCTGGGTCATCATGTACGGGATTCTTCTTGCGATCCTCGCCCCTGGCGATGGCATTGTGAATGACATCATCAAGGCCTTTGGTGGAAAGCCCCGAGCGTTTTTAACCAGCGTTGAAACCTTTCCGTGGATCGTCATCTTCAGTGATGCGTGGAAGGAGATGGGATGGAGTGCGATTATCTTCATCGCGGCCTTAATGGGGATCGACCCCGCCCTCTTTGAAGCGGCGATGGTCGAAGGTGCCTCCTCTGCCCAGCGGGTTCGCTACATCACCCTTCCTTCAATCCGCCCAGTCATCGTCATCGTCGTCCTCCTTCGCTTAGGGACGATTCTCGATGCGGGCTTTAACCAAATCTTCATGCTCTACTCAACGCCCGTTCTTTCAGTGGCGGACATCATCGATACGTGGGTCTATCGCCAAGGGTTATTGGAGTTCCAATTTGGCTTAGCAACCGCCGTTGGCCTCTTTAAGGGAGTGATCGGAATGGTCCTCATCCTTTCGACGAATCGCCTCGTTAAACGCTTTGGCGGCTCATCACTCTACTAGGAGGACGCAGATGGCTCGAAAAAAACACTCAGTCGTAACAGCCGCCTCTACAGTGGGTGATAAAATCTTTGATTTCGCTGTCGATTTCTTCTTACTGATCATGCTCATTATCATCGTCATCCCTCTTTGGTCGACGATTACCCTCTCATTTAGACCCAACGCCTTTATCGGCAGTAACCTCCAAGGGATGTTCCTCGCCCCGTGGAAGTGGTCGATGGCGGCGTATAACGCCCTATTGGGAAACGCTGGATTTATTCGAGCGTTTGGTAACTCCTTTAAAATCCTCGTCGGTGGGGTAGCGACGAGCCTTTTCTTAACGATTCCCCTAGCGTATGTGCTGGCGATTCCAACCCTCCCCGGGCGGCGATATTTAACAATTCTCATCATCGTCCCCTACGTCTTCAACGTTGGGTTAATTCCTACCTACCTCTTAGTGACGAAGCTTGGCCTCATCGATAAGATCATGGCGGTCTTCCTCCCTGGGGCGATTAGTACGTACAACACCCTCATCATGCGCTCCTTCTTTGAAGGGATCCCATCCGAGCTGAAAGAGTCAGCTCGGATCGATGGGGCGAGTGAAATTCGGATTCTTCTCATGATAATCTTGCCCCTTTCAAAGGCGATTATCATGACGATTGGACTCTTCTACGGGGTGGGCTTTTGGAATGACTTCTTCCACGCAATGCTCTACCTCAACAGTAACAAACTCCAGCCGCTGCCGATTCTCCTAAGAAACATCCTCATGGCGAGCGGAATGAATGAGTTTGTGGAAGTGCACGCCTTCGGAGACGCCCCAATAGCCGCCATTAAAGCGGCGAGCGTCTTCATGAGTGCAATTCCCATGATTATTGCATATCCATTTATCCAAAAATACTTCACCAAGGGCACGTTGCTCGGAAGTGTCAAGGGATGATGTGGAATAAGGAGGTTTGCGATGAGTAAACACATGAGTATGCTTTTGGTCCTTGTGACCGTCCTGGCACTAGTGGCTGCTCCACTCTTTAGCCAAGGGGTTGCCGACAAAAAGGCGAGTGATGGGCTGACCGTTATCGAGCTGTGGTATGGCGCAGCGGTAACGGAAGCTGGACCACCGCCAGATGATTGGGTTGGGTTTCAGATTATTAAAGATAAACTCAACATCGACTTACGGATTACTGCCCTGCCGTCCAGTGAAGCAGACCAAGACGTGAAGGTTCAAGCCGCCGCTGCAGCGAACAACCTCCCTGATCTCTTCATGGTTCGACGGGACGTCCTCGCCCGCCTCGTTCCCCAAGGCTTAATCGCTTCGGTGGATGACCTCTATGCGAAGATGCCGATCCGAACTGCTACGCACTACGACGAAGTAAGCCGCCGCAACGCCCTCTTTAACGGTAAGAGCTACGGCCTCTCCGATCCTGGGGCGATCATCAAGAACGAAGGACTCTTAATCCGCAAGGATTGGCTCGATAACCTCGGCCTCGCAGTTCCAACAACCACTGATGAACTCTTTACTGTAATGCGCGCCTTTACCTTCAACGATCCCGACCGCAATGGAAAGAATGATACCTATGGGTATGGTTCCTTTGAAGAAATCGGAAACTACGAAGCGTGGCCCGGGCGCCGCTTAGAACCAATCTTCGGTGCCTTTGATGCAGACGGCACGTGGGATATGACCGTAGCGAACGCGGGGCTCTCCGTCTTTAAGGATGGCTTCTTTGATGCGATGGTCTACCTCAAACGAATGGTTGATGAAGGGGTAATGGATCCTAACTGGTTAAGCTATAAGAAAGACGACTTCCGTGCTGCGTGGAAACAAGGGCGCTTTGGGATTATGCGCGAGCAGAACGCTGCGTTCGCTGCTGAATCTAACTACGCCCCCTTCGACCAAAACTTCCCTCAAGGAGAGTGGATTGTCATCGATCCTCCGAAGGGACCAAAAGGCCACGCCTCGATCGGACCGTATACTGCCAACTTCCGGATCTATGCGATTAGCGCAAAAGCTGAAAAAGAAGGCAAGAAGGATAAGATTGCTGAGTTGCTCGAGTGGATGGCCTCTGATGAAGGGTACTTCCTCCTCGGTTGGGGTGTTGAAGGGGTGAACTACACCTTTGATAAACATGGCGTCCCCGTCGCCGATGGTGTACCAAACCCAGAGTACAGCTTTACCGGTGCAAAGGGTCAAGTCGTTACGCAGCTGCGCAACATGGTCTTCTACAACGGAGATCTTGAGCTCTACGCTCGCTATCCGACATATACGACGGCAGTGAGTAAGAAAGAGATGAGTGCCTTGGATGTGATGCGCGAGATGCAGACCAAAGATTGGACTGCAGCTGTCGGTTCGGACACCCTTCCGACTCCCAACGCTGACCTTAAGCGCTTCTACGAACAAAGTCTCAGTGAGTTTATCACGGGCAAGCGAGTTCTTAACCGAGCAAACTGGAACGCGTGGCTTGATGAGTTTAGGAAACTCGGTGGCCAAGCGTGGAATGATGCTGGTGTTGCGTTCGCAAAAGAAAACAATCTTCTGAACTAGAAGAACTACCTGCTGGGCCTCCAACGTGGGGGCTCAGATTTTGGATGGGATTATGAGAAAGAAGTACTCCTTGGAAATGGCAAACAGTGTAATCGCTCGCTATCAACCAAACCAGATGCGCTGGCACTATGAACACGGCTTAGTGATTACCGCAATCTTGGCGGTTGGCGAATATTACGAACAGAAGTCGTTCTTTGATTGGGCGTATTCAATGTACGATCCGTTTATTAAAGACGATGGAACTATTAAGCAGTATCGCGTTGGGGAGAACAACCTCGACATGATTAATGCGGGAAGGAACCTCTTTCTCCTCCATGAAAAAACCCAAGAACAGCGCTTCATTAACGCAGCGCACATCCTCCGTGAGCAGCTCATCGATCAGCCACGCACCCATAGTGGAATCTACTGGCATAAACAGCTCTATCCGTGGCAAGTGTGGCTTGATGGGATCTATATGCAAGGTCCGTTCTCCGCCCTCTACGCGAACTACGTCGGGAAGCGGGAGATTATCGAAGACGTTGTTGGGCAAATTCTGCGCGTCTATGAAACGTTAAAAGACCCAAAAACAGGTCTTCTCTACCACGCGTGGGACGAGTCACGAGGGATGCGGTGGTCCGATATCGAAACCGGCCTCTCGCCTCACTTTTGGGGAAGGGCCCTCGGCTGGTACGTGATGGCGATCATCGACATCATTACAATTATTCAAAAGGAAGATCGACTTGCTACCTCGTTGATTACGATTCTTAATCAAATCATGAGTGATCTCCTTCCATTCCAACACAGTGAGGGGATGTTCTACCAAATCCTCGATCACAGTGAAGCAGAAGGAAACTACTTAGAAACATCCGCATCAGCGATGTTTGCCTACACCCTCTTAGTGATGGAGCGCCTGAAGATTGGAAACAATGTAAAATTCCTCCCCGCCGCGTTAGCTGCCCTTAAAGGAATTGAAGAGCGCTACCTGAGCCAAAATAGTGAGGGACACTACCACCTCGGAGGAATCTGCAGTGTTGCTGGTCTTGGAGGAAATCCTTACCGCGATGGATCGCTCTACTACTACTTCAAAGAGCCTCAGTTCATCGATGACTTCAAAGGGGTAGGGCCGTATATCTTAGCTGCGCTAGAGCGGGAGAAACGGGAAGCATAAAAAGGCTTTACGTCTGAAATAAATACTAATTAGAAGATAAAAGAGGCGGATGATACTATCCGCCTCTTACCTATTCGTGCTTGTTCGAAAACGTTACTTCACATATGGAATCGCATATGGTCCATCGGTGAGGTACGTTACCTTCAGTTCACGCCCGCCTTCACGCTTCTTGATCTCTTCTAATGCGGCGGTGATTGCTTCACCAAAATCCTTACTATCGGTGAGGTCGGCAATGTTGTTACCTGGTAAGCCTGCTCCTTTGGCTTTCTCCAGCTGTGGGGCAAAGTGGTAGTAGTGATCAAGAGGGATCTTCTCAAAGACCGTTGCCCACTTTTGGACTTGCCACTGATCGGGCATGAATGGCCAATCGGGGCTGTGTAGTAAGCGAGTGAGCTCTTCACCACTAGAAAGCGAGAGAACTCCTAAGACAGTCTTGTACATCACCGATCCAATGACATCTTTTTTGTCGGTAAAGTTAGCAATCGAGATTAAGTACCCATCTTTCTTCATTGCACCAATGGCAGCAAACGCCGCTTTGGCGGTCTGATAGTGGTTAATCCCAACGAAGCCCCCGTGGGTGATGACAACATCCGCTTCTTCAACAATCGGGATTCGGGCGTAGCCTTTGACCATCTCATACGCCTCTTGGAACGCCGCTTCCATATCTCCTGCATAGACACCGGTGATCTTAAATGCGTGGTCCAACGTGACGTTGATGATGAAGTCAGCTCCAGCCATCCGGGCAAACGCCGTTGACTCTTCATGAACAGGGTTGCCATCGAGGTTCAAGTCTCGACTTTCGGGGTGGCCCATTAAATCAGCCCCGTGGAAAAGGAACGTTCCGCGCTCACTAATAAGTCCTGGGCAGATTGACTTACGCCCCCCACTGACACCAGCCATGAAGTGACTCTCAACTAACCCAGTGAGAACTTTTAAGTCAGCATCGACGTAGCGGGTAGAGATTCTGACCTCACTACCTCGCTCGGTTTTACCAAGATAGGTGAGGGCGCTTTCATCAAGGCAGTCGTGATTGATCACTGCAACGCCTTGCTCAAAAACCCATGGATCGATGATGCGCTCAATCTCATCATCGGTCATCGGGCGGTGAGTTCCCGTTGCGATTAAGACATCAATCTTCTCTTTATTATATCCTTCCTCAAGAAGAATCTCGATGAGAGGAACGAGGATATTCCCTTCGCCCTTATAGGGAACGGGGCGGGTATTATCACTGATGACAATCACAGCAGTTGCATCGGCGTTATTTTTTATTTTCCGCTTGGCAATTGTCCGAAATGATTCACTTTGAATAGGATTCTCAAGTGCAGCAGCGACAGCCTTCGCTGGATCAGCGAGCGCTGGTGGGGCACTCATCCCATATACAGCACTTCCGGCAGGAAGGGTAAGGTCTTTGGCACCGGCGATTAAAGGGTTTGGTACATTCATGGTGCCCGCCTTGGTGTTAAATACATACGAGCGTATGTAACTTAC
>JBBADN010000090.1:0-5901 GCA_041656455.1 Sphaerochaeta sp.
GTAGAGGGCAACCTTAAAGCCTCCACTGTACGGTGGAGTACGGTACGCCTCGCCTCGGCCAATACGCTCTTCGGTTCCTTCCGTTTGAATAATCTGATAGGAGTGAATCTTTAAGTTCCTAAAGACCGCAGCATCACGATGGAAGATCTCATCAAAGAACGCCTCGTAGTGGTTCTTCAAAATCCCATGATTGATATCCACCTTCATCTTTGCCCCTGCTGAGTAGGCACCAGTTGTAATGTACGGCGGCAAAGAAGCGATGATTGAATCAAGGGTGAGTGGATGAGGGGTTTCTTCAAACCACAAGGCACTGAGCTCCTTCTGGTTTAGCAACTTGACCAATGATAGAAGGGTATTCAATGGATCACGCACCTTCGCTGGGTAGGAGATGTTCCCCCCATTCGAACCCTCACCTAAGATTGGGACGCTGTATCCTTCTTTGCGCTTCGCTTCAGCAAGCTGGACGACGTTCGCCTCGCCAACCTCACTGCGGAAGACTTCCGCGTTGAAGAAATGGGCAATTTCATCAACGCGCATCGACGTTGGTCCATTGACGACGACAGCAAGTTTTCCACTTGGGTCGTTGATTCGGCTTTGGGCGAGTTCAGCGAGGACGATGAGAGCAAAGAGTGATTGCGCCTCTAAAATCTTAGGGATTCCTTCATCGGTGATATAGACGATATTCCCCCGATCCCCATCGTTGTCGGGAACGTAGCCAAGGATGAAGGTGGAATCTTCTTCATGGAGCGTACGGAGGCTCTCCATACAGAGGTTCAGGTTCTCACCTTCTGGGACGATCGGGTGAACTACCACACCGGGGGTGTCGTTAATAAAGTGGGTCTTAACTCCTAGTTCAGGTAAGAAGGTTCGATCAATTGAGACGGAGCGAGCTGAGCCATTAAGCTCACCAAGAATTCCAATCTGCTGCGAGCGCTTCATCGTATCAATGAAGGCGCGGTGGGTCTCACCCTCTTCGCTCTTGGTTGCAATCTGTAAGGCGAGATTTCGATAGCGGCGGGCGCTTTGCTTCTGCTCTTCGCCAACCGAATCAAAGACCGCCTTATAGAGTTCTGAATCAAGAGTAGCGGAGCGCTCTACTACGTTTGTAAACACCTTCTCCCAATCATTTACCAAAGCCTCGTAGCCTTCAGCAAGGGCTGTTGCTTCAGCAGAGCCAAAGACTCCACCTGCTTTACCAAACTTAAAGCCGTTGTGCCCGATTGGGTTATGGCTTGCTGAGATGTAGAAGAAGGCGTCAGCTTCATCAGGAGCAAGGTTCGTATCAGCCATGATTTGAGGAGCTGGGGTAATTGCTAGGTAGCGTACCTTCGCCCCAAGGCTTAAGAGGGTGCGAATAACAATGGGCCCTAGGGTAGAACCCGTTGGACGGGCATCAAGGCCAACGAGGATCGTTGGTGTTGGGCGATCTAAGAAGCGGTAGAGCGCCGCTGCAGCTAAAGCGGTGAGGATCCGATTAGCCGGAGCAACGGCGCTCCTTGAATCTTCTTCGTCCCCGCTTTTAGCGAAGACGGTGCGCCACCCGGATGATGAAATGATCATCTGCCTATAGGCGCAATGAACATCTGCTTGAGAAGGGATTTCAAAGGCGAGGGGGTCAGCTGTAGGTACTAACGTGTCTTCTGGTCGGTCCATAGGGTGAGTGTACCATATATTGTCACCATTGAGGATGTAGGATAGATTAGATACATGCAAAAATCCTGCGTCGCCATCCACGATTTAGCCTCATACGCAAAGAGTTCACTCACCGTTGTTATTCCGACGTTAGAGGCACTCGGCGTTGAAGTATGCCCCCTTCCTACGGCACTCCTCTCATCCCAAAGCGACGGCTTTGATTCGTATTTCTTCAAGCCATTGACGAGCGAGATGAGTGCAATCATCGCCGAGTGGACGAAGCTTAACCTTCGCTTCGATTCCATCTACGCGGGCTTTCTTGGTTCAAGTGAACAAGTCAGTTTAATCACCAACTTTATCCACGCCCACCGCGAGCACCCAACCCATCCCTTAGTCCTCATCGACCCCGTGATGGGCGATGATGGGCAGCTTTATGGGCCAATGGATGAAGAGCACATTACAGCCTTAAAAAAACTCATTACTGAAGCAGACTACATCTGCCCCAACACCACTGAAGCGGCGCTTCTTCTCGGCTATGAGTATCAAGAAACCTTCGATGAAGTGACGATCCTCCGCTGGGCAAAAGAACTCGCCGCCCAAAGTACGGCAGCGGTTGCGATCACCTCGGTAGCCGTTGAATCCACGATGGCGATCGCGTGTGCCCAAGGTGATGAGACCTGCCTCATCCCATACCGCCCCATTAAGACCTCATACCCTGGTAGTGGCGATCTCTTCGCCTCGATTCTTCTTGCCTATCTCCTTAATAAGGAGTCCTTCCAAATGAGCGTAACGAAGGCTGCACAGCTTACTGCCTTGGCAATTAAGAAGACCCGCAGCCTTGGCTACCCAAGGCGAATGGGCGTGTCAGTAAGCTCAATTATCGGTGAGCTTGCGCTGAATCGAATTAGTAGCCAGGATTCCTAACAATAGCTTGAAATACAAAGAATCGCGTATAAATCTTTCAATATAGATGTAAGAGAATATCATTCACTCATATTCTCCAAAATAGAATACACCGAATAATAAGGGTGTATTGATTAATTAGGAATCCTTATTAATGGTTACTTGCCGTTCCAAGGGAGAAATCCCCTATAAGTTTATAGACATTTCCATCGCGCATCACTTCAATCTTCCGCTCTGGGAAGTAGTGCGGTAGAAGAGTCGTGAGGTACTCAATGCCATCAGTCTCAATTTGAGAGCGAATATCAAGAGGAACGTGTTGAAGGGTTCGAATCTCTATGACAATGAGGTAGCCCCGACCGTGGTCACTGCCAAAGCCAGCGGTAAACTGAGTCCCAATTGAGAAGAGCCCATCGTGAGCAGGGCTCGAAGTGCTGCCTCTTTTGGGTCGATTTGGGTGGCGGATGAAGTAGTCGTGATACCGATTTTCTAAATACTCATCCACGTCGTGACTGAGCTCTAATAATTTCTTTTCAAGGGCAATTTGTTTTGGATGATTACTCACCACTCTTCTCCTCGAGGCGGACGTGGTTAAAGGTGGTCCGTCCTTGGATTTGGTGTAAGAAGCGCTGGATCTGCTCTTCGTTTTTTGCATAAATTTCTTGGGCGTCGTAGTGAAGTTCTTCAAGCAACCTTGGGTCAGTTTCATCCATTTTGAAGTCGCGCCCCGCTTCGCCGTGAACCCGGGTGTATGATAAATCGGGGATTGCTTTAGCGATCGAATCAACCGCTTGAAGTTGGGCGCTGGCGTAAATCTTTTGGATCGGGGCGCCTTTAGTTGGATCGATCCATCCGATCACCCCAGTAGAGGAACCATCGGTTTTGAAGGTGTAGTTCACACTTGCTGTTGAAAGGGAGAGGATGTGAAAGTGCGTCGCCTCTGGATAGAGCTTTTTCGCCTCTTGGTAGGCGAAAAGGGCGGGGTTGTTTGCGATCACTCCACCATCAATTAAATTAATCCGTTTATTGTGCTCCCGGTCGTAGAGGCTTGCTGGGCGGAAGAACGTCGGGGCAGCACTGGTAGCACGCCCTGCTTCCCAGTAGAGGAAGGAACCACTTTCGTAGCTTGTTAAATAAAAGGGCTGCCCTGCATCACTGTCGTAAGCAACGATGAGGGTAGGCACATTCGCTTCAGCGAGGGGAGTATTGCCAAACATCTCAAAGAGAAAGCGCTCTAAGGGTTGTTCATCGTACTTATCGACAAAGATCTGTCCAAGGCGGCGGGTTTGACTCTTTGGGAAAATCGTCGATCCGCGTTCGAAGTACAACTCTTCTAACGCAGTCATGTTAATCGAAGGAGGAATGGTACCTAAGAAGCGCTGCTTTGGCTTTCCTCCAAAGAACCGGCGCCCTTTGATATCCTCATAGACGGGGATTGGGTCTTTCCCATCCCCCGGAAGGTTGGACTTTGGGGCAGGAATACTTAAACCAAGGGCAAGCAGGCCTCCAGTCGAGGTCCCTGCGATTAAATCAAAGTACGCATAAAGGGGGATAGTGGAGCCTTGAGCCTCAAGCTGGGTGGCAATATTTGCCAGAATCGTAGCAGGAACAATACCACGCATCCCTCCACCATCGATTGATAGAATATATCGATGTTCTTCATGAGGGGGTGGGTTGGATGAAAACGGCCATGCCATGGTTTAAGATTGGGCATTTTTCCCCTTCTGGTCAAGTAAATGAGGGTTTACAAAATCAAAGACAATCTAACATTCCAAGATAGGATGTATATAAAGAACAAAGTATATATATATGAATTCTTCATTCTTTTCAGTAGAATACGGCTATGAATCCGTATGAACACTGCCTACTCTGTCCCCACCACTGTGGGGTAAACCGCCTTGAAGGAAAGAAAGGGGTGTGTAATGAGAGTAGTGCCGTTCGGATCGCCTGGGCGGGGCTTCACCGCGGGGAAGAGCCACCAATTAGCGGGGAGGTGGGATCAGGGATGATTTTCTTCAGCGGATGTCCTCTTCACTGTGCCTACTGTCAAAACCATCAAATATCCGCCCGAGAAAGTTTTGGTTATGAAATCTCAGTCAATGAGCTTGCTATGCTCACGCTTGATCTTCAGAGGATGGGGACCCACACACTTAACCTCGTTACAGGAACCCACTACATCCCCTCAATTACCCAAGCGCTTGATATTGCCAAAGAAAAAGGTCTTACACTGAATGTCGTATGGAACTCCTCCGGCTTTGAATCATTAGAAGGGCTTCGACTCATTGACCCGTACATTGATCTCTATTTAATCGACTTAAAAACGCTCGATGAGCGGGTAAGTCGAACGTTCTGTGGCAGTGTTCGCTACAGCCGCTCGATTACCGATGTATATGCGTTGCTTAAAACTCTCAGAGAGAATACGTTTTTTACCGATGATGGCCTTCTGCGGGGCGTTCTTGTTCGCCACCTCCTCTTTCCAGGGGAGTTAGCAGCGACTGAAGAGGTTCTTCGGTACTACGCCGCTGAATTAAAAGAGCAGATGTACTTGAGCGTAATGGTTCAGTTTGAGGCTCCTAAGGGTGAAAAAATCCTTCCAGTAATTACCCCAGAAGAGTATGAGCGGTTGTTGGCTCTGTTTGATGAGCTTGAGATCGAAGAGGGGTTCGTCCAAGAGTTAGAGGATTCACTTTCTTGGCTACCCGACTTTAGATTGGATGAGCCCTTTCCTCCATCATTTAGTACCCCGTCATCGTACTTTCTCTCAACAATTAAGAAATAGTCGTTCCGAGAAACTCATTGCCCTCTAAGATAGCAATGGTGTTTTCGATCGCCCTGCCATCAGCGCAGATGACGCTCATGTGAAGGCTTTCTGCCTTTTTAGAGGCAACGGGGTCAAAGGGGGTCGAACGACCGGGGCTCCACTCACTTCCGATCATCTGGCGATAGTCGCTCCATGAGATGTGCGTTAGTGGGGTTGCGCTTGGGTCTTCTTTAGGATCGGCGGTGTAGACTTGGGCGGTATTAGAGAGGTTGATGATGAGGTTTGAATCAAAGCGCTCGGCGAGGTAGACCGCGTCAGTGTCGGTGGAGAAGCCGGGCTTCCAGCCAGCGGCGATAAGGATGCGCCCCTCGAAGGTGAAAGTTGCCGTCGGGTCGGTGACCACGTCACTTGGGGCAAGCTCCCCAAAGAGCGTTTTAACGAGCTGGGCGTTTAAGTGGGTTGCTTTGATCCCCAGCCAATCTAACGCGGTTGGTTCGGTATCATCATTGAGGGCTTTCATTGCGTTTTGATAGGTCCGAGCGGGAGCTCCGCCACCGCAGACGAGAATGAGCTTTCGCCCTTGGTCTTTTTCTAAGTAGTGGGTGATC
>JBBADN010000091.1:0-5863 GCA_041656455.1 Sphaerochaeta sp.
ATGTTTACCGGATCTTTTGCACTGGAGAAGGGTGGGGCGTAGGCGTGTTCAAACTCAGCAAGATCTTCAACCGTGCCGCCCATGCCAATGTAGGCGCTGATCACATCAATTCGCTTATCGACTCCTTCATAGCCGACTGCTTGGGCTCCCCAGATCTTTCCCGTTGTTGGGTGGAAGAGAATCTTTAAACTCAAAGAGAGGTTACCGGGGTAGTACTCAGCGTGCGCACCGGTGTGGGTGATCGCACTCTTATACGGCAGTTTCGATGAAAGTAAGACTTTCTCGGTAAGTCCTGTTGAGGCTACAGTGAGGTCAAAAACCTTGGCGATCGCCGTTGAGATCGTTCCCTTATACGGCCTCTTATTCCCATCAACAAGGGCGTCTGCTAAGAGGCGCGCCTGTTTATTCGCCGGCCCCGCTAGGGGAACGGTGATCGAGTGATCGGTGAGGGGGCAGGCAAAGCAGATCGCATCCCCGAGGGCGCGAATTGAGGGGTCGTTGGTGGTAAAATACTCATCGACAACGATTGCTCCCCACGGGGCGAGCTTGATTCCGCTCTCCTTTAGGAAGCCAGTATCGGGCTTAACTCCAATCGATAGGATTACTAAGTCAGTTTCAAGGACCTTTCCACTTTCAAGGGTGAGGACGACTGACCCGTCTTTATCAGCAAAGCTTTTAACAGCGTCTTTGAGGTGGAGCTCTACTCCATGAGCACGCATGTGCTGCTGTACTTGAGCAGCGAGGTCGTAGTCGATGACGTTCATCACTTGCTCAAGTGCTTCAACGAGGGTGACATCTAAGCCACGATGTTTGAGGTTCTCCGCCATCTCAACGCCGATGAACCCCCCGCCGATTACAACGGCTCGCTTCGTATCACTGCGGTCCATAAACTCTTTAATTCGGTCGATATCCTTCACTGAGCGAAGGCTCATGATCGCAGGATGGTCGATGCCAGGAATTGGGGGCCTTAAGGGTGTTGCCCCCGGGGAGAGAATGAGGTGATCGTAGCGCTCAGTGTACGTTGAATCATCCGTAATATTTCGAATCGTAATCTCTTTCTTCGCTCGGTCGATTGCAACAACATCACTGTTGACGCGCGCCTCAACGTGTAGAACTGCCTTAAAACGTTCGGGGGTCATGACAAAGAGCGCTGAGCGATCTTCAATAACGCCACCGGCGTAGTAGGGAAGTCCACAGTTAGCAAAACTGATGTGCGGCCCTCGCTCAAACATAATAATTTCTGCCTTCTCATCCCGCCTGCGTAGGCGGGCAGCGACTCCAGCTCCGCCAGCGACTCCACCGACGATTACATACCTTGCCATGATTCCTCCTGGGTAAATGCGAGTTCTTCGGGAAGATTTAGTGAGCAGCAACTGTACGCTTTCACAATCTCTTCCCCTTCTTCGGTGAGGCTTATTCTCAGGCTTCGCCGATCAGTAATTGAAAGGGTTCGCTGCACGAGTGAGCGCGCCTCTAAGCTGTCGATCACCCGAGTCAGGCGCGACGGGGAGAGCTCAAGCTCCTTGGCCAACGCCGATGGCTCGGTGATCCCTTTCTCTACGGCACAGAGGAGGAGGGCATCATTAAAGGAGAGGCCGGTTTCATCTTTTAACTGCTCTTCGAATGATCGTAAGGCACTTTGTAAGCGTCGGATAGCGCATAGGTCGAGCATGCGAACCTCCAAATAGTTTCATTTGTCAATAATTGCTAACGACAACTATAATGAGGTGGAGCCCCTTCGTCAACACACCGCGGAATATCAAGGGTTAATATTGTTTAAATTAAATCAAAAATATTTGGGGTTTAGGAATAATCATATATCTACTATAAGGATACAAAAATATCTCTTGACTATTGGTTAAGAATCATTCATGCTTGGCGTTAGGTTAGTTTTGACGTTGCTGCTTGGCAGTGTCGGGAAAAAGTCACTGCTGTGCTTCCTTGTTTTACCTTCTTGATCAACACCGGATGGAGTGCAACGTTTGAGCTACCTGGGCGTGTTGCTTTTTGCGTTTGCAATCACACTC
The DNA here is from genome assembly GCA_041656455.1 of Sphaerochaeta sp. Taxonomy (GTDB): domain Bacteria; phylum Spirochaetota; class Spirochaetia; order Sphaerochaetales; family Sphaerochaetaceae; genus Sphaerochaeta. The sequence continues at coordinate 2,028 of JBBADN010000091.1, forward strand.
AATATGGTCGGTAGTCATTCCCAACTATCGGCCATTTTTATATGTAAGCGGTTACATCATAGAGCTATAATATCACCCCTCCATCTGCTATAGTAACACGTGAAGAAAACCCCTAGGAGGCACCCTATGATAACCAATACCCAGATTGAGTACAGCTACATCCCGAGCCTCCGGTATGAACTTCCCCGAACGGAGCCCCAGCTTCCCGATTCACTCTTTGCTGATCGGCTGAAGCGAACAACAGCTAAGATGAAAGAAGAGAAGTGTGACTTCCTCTTTGTCTACGCAGACCGCGAACACTTTGCGAACTTTGAATATCTCACTGGTTTTGCTCCCCGCTTTGAAGAAGCGATTCTTCTGCTAAGTCAGGATGGAGAAGCAACCGCGTTCCTTGGAAATGAGTGTTACCACTTAGCAAACTACAGCCGCATTCCAACGAAGGGTGTTCACTATCACACCCTCTCCCTTCCGAGCCAAGATTGGGGGGATTACTCCCTGTTAGAGCGAACACTCAAAGAGCTGGGCGTGGGGCAAGGTAGCAGTGTAGGGATAATCGGGTGGAAGTTGATGTGGCCTAACTACGCCACGAAGCACACCTACGATATTCCTTCATTCATGGTTGAAATCCTTAAAGGTGTTGTTGGCGAGGGTCACCTCTTTAATGCAACTTCGTGGTTTGTTCACCCCGATTACGGAATCCGGGTGCTCAACACCGCCGATGAGATCGCCTTCTACGAGTTTGGGGCAACCCACGCCTCCCACGCTGTGCACAACGTCATTAACAAGATGCGCAGTGGAATGACGGAGATTGAAATTTCCCAAAACTCCACCAGCGGCTTTATGATCCAAACGTGTCACCCGAAGGTAGTCCTTGGTGAACGCAATGATATTGGGATGATCGCCCCAACGTCCTACGTCGCCCAGCTTGGTGACCGGGCCCAGATCACCGTTGGTCTGAAAGGGGGGCTTACTTCCCGTAAGGGCTTCTTCGCTTACTCCGAGAAGGACCTTCCCCCTGGAGCGGAAGACTTCTTAGAGAAGATTGCGATTCCCTACTACACCGCCGTTGTGAATTGGTATCAAACAATAGGTATTGGAGTAACGGGAGGGGAAATCTACGACGTTGTTGAAAAAGTCATGCCTGCTTCGAAGTACCACTGGGAGCTTAACCCCGGTCACCTCATTGCAACTGAGGAGTGGTTCTCATCCCCGATCGCCAAAGATTCACCGATTACGATAAAGAGTGGGATGACCTTCCAGATGGATATCATTCCCCAAGCCCCTAAGCCGTATGCAGCGGTAAACTGTGAAGATGGCCTTGCGATCGCCGATGAAGCACTCCGTAAGGAAATCCAAGCAAAGTACCCAGAGACATACCAGCGAATGATGGATCGAAGGATCTTCATGGATGAAGTCCTTGGCATCAAGCTAAAGGATGAAATCCTTCCCCTTTCCCCTTCAAGCGGAATCTTCCGCCCCTTCATGCTCAACCACGATTATGGACTTAAAGTGAAGCGGTAAGAATAGAGACGTACGATAAAAGAAAGATACTACCACCAGGGCCGTTGAACACCTCAGCGGCCCTGCCCCAATAAACTTACCAGTTTTTTGTCTTACGTAATTGAACCCTCATCTGCTATAGTGCTTGTATGAAAACAATCCTCTGTTATGGTGACTCAAATACCAATGGATCAAACCCCAGTGGAGGTCGCTGGGTGTATGATAAGCGCTGGCCAGGAATTCTTGCCAACCTCCTTGGCAATGACTACTACGTGATCGAAGAAGGCCTTGGGGGACGGACCACCGTCTTTGATGATCCGTTTGAAGCTGGGCGCAACGGTGGGAAGTACCTCCCTATTGCCCTCAAGACCCATGCCCCGATTGATTTACTAATCATCTCCTTAGGGACCAATGATACAAAGCGCTCTTTCGCCAATGATGAGCGAACGATCACCCGAGGTGTTGAGGTTTTAGCTGATATTGCTAAAACCTATGAAGTTGCAAAAATCATGGTTATCTCCCCAATTCACATTGGTCCAAGGATCGAAGAGACGATCTTTGCTGGCTTTACCAAAGAATCTGTTGAGATCAGCCACAAACTTAGCGAACCCATTAACGCAATGGCCCAGCGCGAAGGTCTTTACTTCTTTGATGCAGCAACCGTTGCCACGTACAGTGAGATCGACCAGCTACACATGGATTATGAGAGCCATCAGAGTCTGGCCGAGGGACTGAAGAAAGAGATTGTAACAATCCTGTAATACTCTTTAGGTACCTATAAGTTATATTTTCTCGTAAAAGATAAACAGGAAAATTGTTTATCTTGACATCTGGTGCTATCCGTCTGATACTTGCCGTACTTCATCTGGAGGTATCAGATGCTTTTGTCGGTAACAATTAAAAACTACAAGTCGATTCATTCGCTTACCCTTCCACTTCATTACGCTGAGGGTAAGGCACCCAATGGGTATAAGGAGATGGAACAGCTTCCGTTCTTAGAAGAGGGCTCGATCCGGGGTGTCCCATGTCTGGCGATGTATGGATCAAACGCCAGTGGTAAATCCAACATCATTCAAGCGATTCAATCATTAATTGAAGTTGTCCGCAGTGGTTATGAGCCAGAGTTAATTATCCCCAACGCACTTCAGAGCGAAGAAGATCGCTCATCGATTGAAATTGAATTTACAACCAACCTCGGCTTATTTTACTATGCCATCACAGTGGATCGGATAAAGATTATCGATGAGCAGCTTACCAAAGACGGAAAGCTCATCTTTAGTCGACCGTTACGTAGTACTGACCTTGAGCAGTTAGCAACACTTTTGTATCCAGCTGAAAGAATAGTGAAGATTGTCGCTGAGCAGGGCGGTAATAGAATCCCTTTACTTCAAGTCTTTGGAAGGTATTACGTTGGAGTCTCCAACGACATAGCTGCTGCCTACTCATTCATCACGGACAATATTAAGGTATATCCTCACGCCCCATCTTCTGAAGATGGTGAACATCTACCCCTTGAATTTATTACTCCAATGTTGAGGAAGTTTGACTTTGATGTAGTGCGAATGGAAATGAAGAAGGATAGACGAATTATCCTCTATCGCTTAGATGATGAAAGAAACGAAGTTGGGTTTGATCTGCAGGAAGAATCATCTGGGCTCCAGCGAACGGTTGTGCTTCTTGGTATTATGCTTCGGGTTCTTAGACTTGGAACGATTCTTATCATCGATGATCTGAATCAAAGCCTCCATCCACTCTTACTTGCGGCGTTTGTTAGCCTCTTCAAGGACCGTCGATACAACACGTCAAACGCCCAATTAATCTTTACCAGTCACAATACCGACCTTCTTGATCAAGATATTCTTCGGGTCTCTGAAATTGGGATAGTTAATTGTGTACGGCACCAAGGGACGAGGGTGAAACGATTAGCAGATTTCAAAGGAATCAGAAATGTAACGAACTTCAGAAAGCAGTATTTGTACGGTAGTTTTGATGGGATTCCGTTTCCGTATATTTAACGGGACTCTTCCTACCCAATTTCCACATCAACAAACTGCTTCGATTGTTTCTTGATGCGCTTGAGTTCTTGTTTCTCAGCTTTGAGCCATTCTTTGCGGCTGATGAGGGCAACTTGTTCGACGGGTTTACCGCCAACGAATTGGGTGATGGCGCTCTCTGCTTCATCAGTTCCTGTTGCATGGGGATAGGCGAAGAAGCCGTGGAAGCCTTTCTTGACCTCGAGGTACTTCACTGGGGTGTCCGCTGAGGCGAGGGCGTTTGCGTAGAGGAGACCATCATCCCTGAGTGGGTCATACTCCGCTCCGATAATCAAAGTGGGG
>JBBADN010000092.1:0-5860 GCA_041656455.1 Sphaerochaeta sp.
CGCCCGCGAGATGACGAAGTACGACGATAACTACGCCCGCATCAACGCTGATGTTGAAGCGATGGGTGATGTTATCCGAGCTATTCCGCCAACTCCGAAGTTCGATGACCTCCAAGCTGAAGAAGCGGGCTCACTACAAACGCCGCTCTCCGACGCATTTGAACGGTGGAATTCTGCATTCCTCACCGGATCAAAGGACATTAATCGTGACTGGAACGACTACGTCCGTGAAATGAAGAATTTGGGAATCGATCGATTCCTCGAGTTGTATAACTCGAATCTCTAACTCCGAGTAGGGGGACGCGATGAAGGACCGAGAAAAAACAAAGGCATATCTCTTCCGCTACTGGCAGCTGTACGCGATGTTAATCATCCCGTTCTTGTATTTTCTGCTCTTTAAATACGTCCCCCTCTTTGGAAACGTCTTAGCGTTCCGGCGCTATCGGCCAGGAATGGGGCCATTTGGAACTAATTGGGTCGGCTTACAATATTTCAAACGCTTCTGGGGTGATCCAGCCTTCTGGCGAGCGTTTCGAAATACGTTGGTATTGAGCTTGATCAACTTAGTAATCAATTTCCCCATTCCTATTCTCTTTGCTATTCTCTTAAATGAAGTGCACCTGCTTCCCTTCAAGAAGCTCGTACAAACCGTTTCGTACATGCCGCGCTTCATCTCAACAGTTGTCGTCATCGCTATCTTAGGTGAGCTGCTCTCACCCTCAACGGGGATGATTAATATCCTACGAATGAGCCTCTTTGGGAAGAAGGCGATTTATTTTATCAACGAAGCGAAGTATTTCCGATGGATTTACATCTTCGTTGATACGTGGCAGTACACCGGGTGGACTGCAATCATCTACCTTGCGGCGATTACCGCAATCCCTGCCGACCTTTATGAGGCGGCAACAATTGATGGGGCTTCGCGCACCCAACAGATTTTCTACGTTACGATTCCTTCGATCATGCCAACGATTATGGTGATGCTCATCTTAAACGTCGGCCGGCTCTTGTCACTCGGTTTTGAAAAAGTCCTCCTCCTCTACACCCCCGATAACTCCATGGTTAGTGATATTATCGACACCCTTGTTTATCGAACGGGATTAGCAAATCAGAACTACTCCTACGCGACGGCAATCGGGCTCTTCAGTGGGATCATCGGAGTGATTCTTGTTTCATCATCTAACTACCTCAGTCGTAAGGTAACAGGCGAGGGGGTATACTGATGAAAACCTACCACGACCGATCAACGATCTTATTTCAAACCCTCGTTTACGCCGTTATGCTCTTCACGCTCGCGGTGACCCTCATTCCCCTTGTCTCGATGGCAGCACTCTCTTTCTCCAGCCCGAAGGCGATTGTAAACAACGAAGTCTTTCTCTGGCCTAAAGGCTTTACGTGGGAGGCGTATCGTCAAATCTTCTCTTACCCGAACTTCTTCCGTGCCTACGGGAACACCTTCCTCTACACCTTTGGAGGAACACTGATCAGTCTTGCGGTGATGATTATCTTCGCCTTCCCGCTAAGCAAGCCAAAGCTCAAAGGGACAAAGTTTGTTCTGAAGCTCGTCATCTTTTCGATGTTCTTCAGTGGCGGTCTCATCCCTAATTATCTTTTAATCGCCAACTTGGGATTAATTAACACCCGCTGGGCGATGCTCCTTCCGTTTGCCATTAACCAGTTCAATTTAATCCTGCTCATCAACTTCTTTAAATCCATTCCCATTGATTTAGAGGAAGCGGCGATTATCGATGGGGTAAGCTATGCAGGAATTCTCACAAAGATTGTGCTCCCACTCTCTGGAGCCGCCCTCGCAACGGTCGGGCTCTATACCGCTGTCTTCTTCTGGAATGACTGGTTTAACGGACTCATCTACCTTAAAAGTAGCCAATTCCCCGTCATGCTCTTTTTGCGAAACATCGTAACTGGAACAAGCATGGTTGGTGATGCCGCGGGAGCTGGAGATAAATCAACGATTGCTATTTCAATTAAATCAGCAGTAATTGTAACCAGCACTCTTCCGATTATCCTTCTCTATCCCTTCCTCCAACGCTACTTCGTTAAGGGTGTGATGATCGGGGCGGTGAAAGGGTAGGAATTAAAAAGAAATAAAAATAGTAAGGTGAAGAGTTGACAAGATACTCTAATAAGTGTATTAGTTAGCTAGTACACTAACTAGGAGGTGCATATGGCAGTTGCCCAGATAACCGACCTTGCGTTCAGCTATCGCAATACGCCGCTTTTTAACAATCTCTCCTTCACACTGGAGGAAGGGAACATCTACGGCCTATTAGGAAAGAATGGAGCAGGAAAAACGACGTTATTGAAACTTCTCTGTGGTCAGCTCTTTGCTGATGAAGGGAGTCTTTCCTTGCTTGGACAGAATCCTACGCAGCGAACACCGAAGCTATTAGAAGAGATCTTCTTCTTAAACGAGGAGTTTACCCTTCCTCGGATGAAGAGTGAAGCGTACCTTTCAACGTACGCTCCCTTCTACCCTCGTTTTGATCACCTCCTTTTTGAGGAGATCGCTACCCAATTTGAGCTTGACTTGAATGTTCGCCTTGATCAAATGTCCCTTGGGCAGAAGAAGAAATATCTTCTCTCCTTTGGCTTGGCAAGTAAGACCCGCCTTTTAATTGCCGATGAACCAACCAATGGTCTTGATATTCCTTCGAAGCGGCAGTTTCGACAGATTGTCGCCAGTGCCCTCAGTGAAGATCGAACGTTTATCATCTCCACCCACCAAGTTCGGGATATGGAGGGGTTAATCGACCCAATCATCATCCTTGATGAAGGGAGGGTCATCTTTAACGGCGCCTTAGATCCAATTACCGATGAGTGGGTGATGGAAACAACGCCAACTGAACCAACTGAAGCCTCCCCGTACACCGAAAAAGTCCTCGGTGGATATCTTGTTTTGAAGAAGCGCAGTGAAAGTACCAATGGCGCTCGCCTCGATCTTGAAACGATCTTCAACGTCTTAGTGGAGAAAGGGGGTGTTCTATGAAACAGTTTTTCTTGCTTGTAAAAAGAGAGTGGATGATTAACCGCCGAGATTTAGTAATTTACGTTTCAGTGATTGCACTTCTGCACGTTGGTATTGAAATCTTTGAATCAGTACTTGCTCGCTCAACGGGCTCAGTGTTCAACCCCGAATCATACGGTAAGTTCTTTCCTTTCTTCCTCTTCTTTGGAGGAGTCTTCCTCATCGCCGATTACATCGGTAGTGACCTCTATAAAAAGGAACGCCAGCACACATATTTGATGCTTCCAGCAACAAACTTAGCGAAGTACCTCTCTAAGAGCCTCTTGTTAACAATCGTCTACCCAATTGCCCTGACCATCTTTTTCATTCTTTTAAGTGCTGTTATTGAGCCAATTCTCTATCTCGCCTTTGGGAATCCAATCCACCTCTTCAATCCTTTCCAGATTAATGGCTTTACCCTCATACTTATCAAGTATTGGGCACTGAGTAGCATCTTCGTCTTTACCGCCACGTTCTTCCGTAAAGCCTCGATTGTGAAAACCTTCCTTGCCCTGACAGTTATCTCCCTCTTAAGTACTGGGTTTTTACTCCTCTTTGTTCGGTTGTTTATCACACTCCGCTTCGGTGGTGGAATGCCATTCTTTGATACAATTGCCCGAATTGATCGCCTTGATTACGAACGAATCATTACAGTAGCAGAAAACTGGCAGCGGGTTACTTCAATAGTTGGCTACCTCATTGTCCCGCTTGCGCTCCAAGTTATCGGCTACTGGCGGCTGTGTGAAGTGGAGGCTACTGATGCACTTTGATACCTCATCCCCCATTTACATCCAAATTGCTGAGTACCTCGCTTCGCTCATCCTCCGAGGCCACTACGGTGATGGAACAAGGGTTCCATCAGCCCGGGAGCTCGCTGTTGAGCTGGAGGTGAACCCCAATACGGTGGTACGCTCCTACGCGCTCCTCCAGGAACAAGGCGTTCTCGAAGTTCAACGGGGAGTAGGGTATTTCACAACGAAGGATGCAACGGCCACGATTAAGCGCCTTAGGCGGGCTTCTTTTACCGAGAAGGAGCTGCCGGCAATAGTGAAGACGATGAAAAGTCTTGATATCACAGTCGACGAACTCGTCGCTTCAATAGGAGATTTGTATGAAACATATTAAACGGAGTTCTTTAGCCCTTGGGGTTATGGGGCTCCTCTTACTCATAGGGTTGGCAGTTACTGCGTATCTCTTTGTAGGCCTTCTCTAAGAAAGGGGTGAGCATACGTCTACCCACCTCCCGGCGGTGATCTTTTCAAGTTCGCCGCACGAAAGGCGAACAGCGCTAGCACTATCACCGCCAGCTGGGTAGACCGCTGAAAAACGCTTCAGTGATTCATCGAGGGCAATCTCAATGCCCTCTTTCTTCACAAAGGGACACACCCCACCAACACCGAAGCCGACTTCCGAGAGAGTCTCTTCGCCGCTTAACATTCGAGCTTTCGTTCCAAACGTCGCTTTAAAGCGCTTATTATCGACCTTCATATCCCCAGCAGCACAGAGGAGAAGAACCGATCCATCTTTCTTTCGAAAGGCGAGGGTCTTCACGATCTCTGCTTCTGAGACTCCAACTGCGAGTGCTGCTAAGCTCACCGTTGCACTACTGACATCAAAGGTTTGAATCCGATCTTCTAACTTCCACTGCTCTAAAAATGAGCGAACAACTTCAACTGACATGATTAGGAGTATAGCCCCCAAGTGGAAGGGCGCCTACACATACTTAGCTAAAATACCCTTCAACCGGGCTTGCTCTCCAGATTGATTGGTTTTAAAGCGGTGAACATCAATGCCATTGGCAAGAAGAGCGCGATCTTTAAGGCGGTCGCGTTCGCGCTGCTTGTACCGCTGTTCGTGGAAGGTAACTCCATCAACTTCAAGGGCGAAGAGCGCTTGCTTTGTCACTTTGTTGTAGAAAATGAAATCAACGTGGGTCCACGGGTGTAGTAAATATGCCGTGTCTTCTACTGTAAAGCCTTTTGTTGTCCGAAGGAGTTTTGAAAGGCGGTGGTGCATAGCAAAGCCAATCCGAGGAAAGGCGAGGAGAGTGGTGGTGATAAGGGCCCTCATTTCAATTTCGCTTTGATACTCTCCAGAGCGCTGGAGCATTAATCGTAAGTATTCCTTTGAGTAATCGCTATGAAGAATGTCGAAGATTGAAGAAATCGTTGATTCCTTTGCCGATCCGTAGTGGTACTCAGCGTAGCGAATGAAATCACTAATGGGGTTGTTTTTTGAGTGGTACACGTTGTGAGAAACAATTGCCGTGATCGTGCTCTTTGCCCGGGAGATGGCAACGTTTAAGAGTTGATGGTTTGTGACGAAATCAGAAACATGGTCTTCATCGCTATCGGCAATATCGTTTGCGGTGAACGAGAGGATAATCTCTTCTTTTTCACGGCCTTGGAAACGGTGGATTGTATCAGCCTCAATCGTCTCGGTTCCATAGTACTGACTGAGGAGGTCCGCTTGATACCGGAAAGGGGCGATGATTCCTATATCACGTTCGCTACGGTCTTCAACAAGAACCCCGACTTCATCAATCTCCCGTTGGTTGTAGAGGCCCGTCCCATTGGGGTTCTTGTACGCGTGGTTCCCTTCAACAGTTTTTATGATGTTGATGTGTTGGCCGTGGTCTTGGGTCATGACAATGAGCTGGTTGTCATAGAACATCTGGTTGCAGAAGTTGATGATTGTTGGCACGCAGCGGTAGTGCTCCCGTAAGAGCGTTGTTGGAACGTTTGGAATAGCTTTCTTGACGGTGGATAAAATCGAGTTTGCTTCATACCGGAAATAGGGTGGGATTTCTAATTCCTCGGCGAGTGTTGCTGATAC
>JBBADN010000093.1:0-5736 GCA_041656455.1 Sphaerochaeta sp.
CTGCTCGTCGGTGACCTTCAAGCGGAAAGTTCCTTCGTTTGCATAGAGATCATTGCCATCCGCCTCAATCTGGGTGATGAGGAAGTTCATCGGGGGGCTACCAATGAAGCCCGCAACGAACTTGTTTGCTGGGTGGTTGTACATCTCAAGCGGTCCGCCGATCTGCTGAATGACACCAAACTTCATAACAACGATTACGTCTGCCATCGTCAGCGCTTCAACCTGGTCGTGGGTGACGTAGATCATCGTCGCCTGCAAGCGGTGGTGAAGGGAAGAGATTTCAGCACGCATCTGAACACGAAGCTTCGCGTCGAGGTTAGAAAGCGGCTCGTCAAAGAGGAAGACTTTCGGCTTACGAACGATTGCCCGCCCAACCGCTACACGCTGGCGCTGTCCACCGGAGAGGGCCTTCGGTTTTCGGTCGAGCAGTTCTTCGATCTCGAGGATCTTTGCTGCTTCGCGAACCCGCTGGTCGATTTCGTCTTTGGGGAACTTGCGAATCTTCAAGCCAAATGCCATGTTGTCATAGACAGTCATGTGGGGATAGAGGGCGTAGTTCTGGAAAACCATCGCGATATCCCGATCTTTTGGTGGAACGTCATTCACGAGCTTGTCGTCAATGTAGAGTTCGCCTTCGGTGATGTCTTCAAGACCCGCTACCATTCGAAGGGTAGTGGACTTTCCACATCCAGAAGGACCAACGAGGACTACGAATTCGCGGTCCTTGATTTCGATGTTGACACTGTCAACAGCCCTGACTCCACCATCATACACCTTAGAGATGTTTTTAAGTGTTACTGTGGCCATATTGCCTCCAATTTATTTTATCTTCTTTGACTGTACTCCACCGGGGCGCTGATGTCAAACATTAGGTGGAAATTAGAGGGTAATTACATACGGCTGATGGGTATTTTTGGCGTAATAAAGGGCGTCATCCGCTCGCTTGAAGAGCGTTTCGTACGTATCGGCACTGCGGGTTGTCGTAATCCCTAAGCTGACTGAGATGACGACGTTCTCAAAGGGTTGATCAAGGGGGGTGAGTAAATCTTGGACTTTTTCTACGAGCAACCCTTCTTCTGGGATATTACTGATGTACGCACAGAATTCATCACCGCCGATTCGCCCGACGATATCGGAAGAACGGAAGTTACTCCGCAGGGTGCTACTGATGTGTTGCAGCACTGAATCGCCAAAGAGGTGGCCGTACGTATCGTTAATCGCCTTAAAGGAATCGATATCAAGAAGAAAGAGTGCGTCGACAGCTTTTTCGTCTTTTGCTTCAAGGCGGGCGAGGATTCGCTCCTTTGTTGCCAGTGGGTTGTATAACCCCGTCAGTCCGTCCGCTTCAAGTCTTTTTAAGAGTCGTTGCTTTTCATGGACTTGGTCACTCACATCAATAAGCTTCCCTGCGACAACTTGGGCGAAGAAGCGCGATTTTGGATGGCGGTGGAGGACGACGGTAAAGGTCTTGGTAACCCCCTCATCGATGGCGAGCGTTAAATATTCTTTCGCCACCCCTTCTTTGGCTGCCATTACCGCTTCTTTAATTCCCTGTATTCCTGCTTTTACGTAGTGCTTAGTAGCGAAGAGTTCGGTGCACTTTTGCGAGCAGGTGAGTCTGTCGCGGATGGGCCAATACTCAAAGAGGAATTCATTGGAGAGGTCTGCAAGGGATTGATAGCGGCTGTTTGCCTGCATCGTAATAATGACGTTGATGAGGAGGATTGCAAGGATGAAGATTAAAATCGAATTAATGAGGATTGGGTAGGCGCGAATAATCTGGGGTAAGGTGAGTTTTTGTTCAACGTTACTCGCCACGCCAAGAATCAGTGTTTGCATCCGCCCTTCGTCGATTGAGGCGAGGGTTTTATTAATAATCGAGAGAAGGATGGGGTCTTCTTTGAAGAGTCCAATAGAGTAGGCGCGCTCTTCCATCTTCTGAGGAATCATTATGATGTTCTTATACCCGTTACGAAGGGCATAATAGGCAACAGAAAAGGCGTTACCGTAGGTGAAGTCTACCTCCCCACGTTCAACGGCGTTCAGCGCCTCTTCGCGGGTGTTATAGATTCGAACTAAGTCTTTGTTGATTCCCTCTGGGTAGGTGTCTAAAGCGAGGGAGGCAAAGGTTTTTTGGCCAATAAGGGTGGGGTCGAACTCTTCGTGGGCGACGATAATCGTCTCAGATCGGAGGTACGGGGTTGACGTCGTTACCCAAGCAGGAACGTATGGGGGCGTCACCCCTACACCGAGGAGGACGTCACTGGAAAAATACTCTTTCGTACTGGAAGCAACGTGGTATTCGAAGATCAAGCCAGTTTCGGTGCTAATGTAATCCATCACCGCCTTTCCAATCCCCTGGATTGTCCCTTTTTTATCAACGTACGAAAGGGGGGCTGCCCCATCGATAATAACGGTTGGGATTGGGCGTTGGGTTTGAAGATATTCTATCTCCTTAGCGGTAAAGGGAATCGATTCAGCAGCAAGAACGGGAGTAAGAATAATCAAGCAAACAAAGAAGATAAGAAGCGCTTTAACGTGTTTCATTGAGAACCTTTTCTATTTGATAGCTCTTCATAGTACCTGAAAAGAATAATGGACTCAATGAAAGAACCCTAAAAACCACTAAAGAAAGCCTTTCCAACTCTATACACGAGTGTAAATAACGAACAACATGTTACAATATTCGATCCATGAACAAGGCTTTCCAACAGAACGCCAAGTATGTCAATTACGTAAAGAATATTTACATCAAAGCCCGATTCTGCTACAGTTGCTCTAGCGCGCCAGTAGCACAATGGTAGTGCTCGTGCTTCCCAAGCATGAGACGAGGGTTCGATTCCCTTCTGGCGCTCGAAAAAGACCCCGTTCAAAGTGAACGGGGCTTTTTTCGGTTCATGATCAACCTTCAGTCAATTATTTGAAGACAACAATTGCCTTTGGCTCGAGGACTCGGAAGGTGAACGACTCGGTGGCAAAGAGGGTGACCTCTTTACTATCATGGCTGTCGTAGCCGATCTCAAAGTCCTGGCCGATCGTCAGCTCAAGGTCGCTGCTATCGTAGGGAAGTAAGATCGCTCCCTCGATCGCTGAGGCGAGAACCACTTCACCGCCGATGATGTGCTCAACACGGTCTTTGAGGCTTTGGCCTTGGGCTTCTTTGTGGAGGCGGACCCACACGTCGTTGGAGACGACGAGGGTGTATGGCCCGTCAACATAGCTGTCCTTTAACAGAACTGTTCCCGTTCCAACAGCATCAAGGAACTCTTTGGTATCACTCTTCAGTTCAAGAACTGGGTGCTCTGAGGACTCTTTTAATCCTTTAATCTTTCCTTTGGCGTAGCCGTGGTAGATCGCGTTCTCTTCAAAGAGGGCGAGTTGATCAAGCGCTTCATCGAGGGCGTCAAAGTCGATATCTTTTGCTCCCCGTTCGAGGTTGTCCAGTTCCCACTTGTTTAAGGTGAAGCGAACTCGCGCTTCGGTAAGGGGAAGAACGTTGTACGTTCCCACTTTCACAGCAGTTTTCTCATCAACGAGGGCGAGGCGGCCTTCGCTGATCACGGTGTAATCGAGGCCGTGGGGCCCATTAACCGAAACAACTTTTCGGGCGCTGAGGCGGGAGAGGAGGACGAGCTTTGCTCGTTCTTGAATCTCTTCCCACGCTTGAGCGGAAAGAGGGGCGAGGTCACGTTTAAACATATCCATTTCAATCCATCCTTATTTCTTCAAATTCCCAATCGAAAGGGAAGAGCTGCTCTTCGCTGCTGGAGCTGAGCCGCCCTTACCGGTAGCGTCTTCTTCAGCATCGATGATCGAGCCATCAGTGAAGAGGTATGTGCGAAGCTCTTCATCCCACTTGTCCATATTGCGGCGGAGCCACTCAATCGTCATGCACGCGTGTTCAATTTCTTCATCACGGTTGTGTGCCATGATTGCAGCGAGCTCGGGATCATTTGAAGTGTGTACCCGCTGGTTATACCAGTTAACGGCTTCAATTTCTTCTTTCAGACTGGTAATCGCCCTCGAGATATCTCGAGTCTTTTCATCTAATACATCATACGGTTCGGTATACGGCATATAATCCTCCTCGTTACCTTGTTGATACAGTGTACTACCACCGAGGAGGCAAGGGAAGGGGTAAGGGGAAAATTGTTACGCTCCGGGCCAAAAAAACAGAAGCCCAAGACTTGTGCTTGATAGACAAAACCTTTCATAATGTATAATAAGAAAATAACATAACAACTGCGAGGGTAAAATGAATCGAACGATTGTATCATTGCTCCAAAGTGCCGCGGAAAAATACCAAGATCGGGCGTATACGAATACTCGTTTTGATCAAGGATGGGTTCCCTCCTCCTTTAAACAGACGAATATCGACAGTGACTATGTCGCTGCCTTTCTTCTCGATCATGGGGTAGAAAACCAAACGAAAGTGGGTATTCTCAGTGAAGGCAAAGGCCAATGGGTTACCTTTGAACACGGCGCCCTTAAGGCGCAGATGGTCAGCGTTCCCCTTTCTATTAAATTGACCGCTGAGGAGGTTGCGTTTCGAATCAACCACAGTGAGTCAGCGATGCTCGCTGTCTCTTCAAACACCCTCGCCCTCGTCAGTGCGGCGTATCCTCACTTCAATCACCCCGTTATGCTGATTTATCTCGATGCAGCGGATGAACGTCTTGCTAAGCAGATTGAAGCGAATGGATGGGTTGAGTGGGAGCACTACGCAACGTGGCCAGAAATCCTTAAAAAAGGTGAAGGCCTCCTACAGAAGAAGCCGAAGCTCGTCAGCGATTCAATCGCCAAGATCGATGAGAACGATACGATTAATATCTGCTATACGAGTGGGACAACGGGAAACCCGAAAGGAATCATGCTGACCCACCTTAACTACTGGGCAAACGTCCAAGGGGCGGTAGAGCTCTTTGACCTTCCCGACGCGACGTTTGAAACCCTGATTATCCTGCCAGTTGATCACAGCTTCGCCCATACGGTGGGAATCTACACTTCAATGGTTCGAGGGATTACCCTCCACTTTGTTGACTCCCGGGGGTCGAACTCCGCCATTATCCGAAACTTCCCCAAGAACCTTGCTGAGCTTAATCCATCATTCTTGATGACCGTTCCCTCGATCACCGGCTCCTTCATGAAGAAGATGACTCAAGGTATCGCAGCAAAGGGCCCGTTTATTGAAGGGATTTTCAACCGGGGCTTAGCGGCAGGAATCGCCCGGAACGGTGATGGGTTTAATAAGGGCAGTAGAGTGAAGGGATGGTTTAACTACCACCTCGCCAATCTCTTGGTCTTTCCGAAATTACGGAAAGTCTTTGGCAATAAGCTGCTGTACTGCGTTGGTGGAGGAGCGCTTTTAGAGGCGAAGCAACAGCACTTCTTTGCCGCAATTGGCTCACCGGTCTACCAAGGCTACGGCCTCACTGAAGCTGCCCCGATCATCTGCTCTAACTCTCCAAACGTTCACAAATTTGGTACCAGTGGAATGGTCCTGCACAACGTTGAGTGCAGAATCATGGTCGATGATACAACCGAGGCGAAAGTAGGGGAGCGAGGTGAAATCGTCATCCGTGGTGATAACGTGATGAAGGGATACTTCAAGAACCCTGAAGCGACCGCTGAAGTCCTCCGTGATGGGTGGCTGTGGACTGGGGATTTAGGCTACTACGATGAAGATGGCTTCCTCGTTGTCACCGGTCGTGCCAAAGCCCTGCTTATTGGGAAGGA
>JBBADN010000094.1:0-5714 GCA_041656455.1 Sphaerochaeta sp.
ATGGGGCGTCACTGCCGTTTGGTCGGTCATCTTCGGCCACCTGAGGCCCTCATACCCTTGCTCTTGGGCTCGCTTTTGGGCGCTTTCCCTAATCGATTGATAGTACCAAAGACTTCTTTTTAGAAGTTCCCCTTTCCCCCAGAAGGGGGCAAAGAGGGCGTGAAACGGGTGCATCTCAAGATGGAACTTCCCATACCAACTGTTGACGGTGAGTCCCGTCTCCGCTGAAGGAAAGCTTCCGAGGCTTTGGATCGCAAGGAGGTAGAGCGAGAGGATAATTCGTCGTTCAAGCTCAAACGCGCGGGTAACGGTGGTGTTAAACGAAATCGCCGCTCCTGTTTCCCAGAAGTGAACCCAGTGACTTCGGTTCTCCTTCAGCGCCAACGAAAAAGGAAAGTTCTGTGTTGGTGTATCAAAGAAGTCAAACGCCACGCTCAGCGTAAGGGTAGCTGCTTCACTCATAAGGAGGAAGCGATGAGGCGCTTTTTGCACCAGAGTAGTATTCTCTTCACTGTGGACTGTTAACGAGTAGGAAAGATCATCAACAACTCGGATGATCGTATGATCGGTTAAGATTGAGGTGTGCTTTGACTCTTCGTTCCAATCGCTCGCTGAAAGTTCAACAGAAGGGTATGGGAAAGCAAACTCAACACCGAGACCAGTTGTAAGCAGTGGTGACGAAATGGATACACAGAGCACTGCTTTTGTGGGGTGAACAAAGGTCTGTACGTGCACAGGTTCTTCTAAGAGGGTGTACGTCGAGGTAATTGTGCCTTCATAAAGATCGAGGGTCTGCGTAAGATCCCCAATCGCTTCAAAGAGCGCATTGGAATCATCAAAGGCGGGATGGGTAAAGCCAATCTTTGCAAGGTTTGCTTTATGGGGGTTGTGCCTCAGAATAGTAAACGCTTCTTCTTGGCCACTGGGATCACTCATATAGCCGACGCTTCGCCCATTGGCGTCGTACTCTTTTAATCGAAGGGAGGGGCGCTCTGGGGTAAAGGAGTGCCAAGCTGCATTGGCCATCGTCAAAGATGGCAGTGGTTCATGCCACATCGTCTGAAGGCCACTACCATCGACGGTGACGGCAAAGTCCCCGTTTCCTACAGAAAAGGGGCTCATTGGGTCAAAGGATCCGTTGTGGGTGGGGTTGTGCCGCTGAACAAGGGCTTTGCGATCAATGGGCATTGCCATCCTCCTTTAATACTAAGCCGTTAGGCGATTCGGCAACTTCAACCCATTGAGGTCGTTCAAAGGGGGTCTTATTGGGGCTGTGGTAGGTAACAAAGAGTTTCTCTTCATGAGCAAAGACCATTCCGTGCCCACCGTCAGTGGCGATGAGCGCCAGAGGGTTCTGGCGCCACGGGCCAAGGATATACCCGCTGTCGCTTATTGCGCACCCCATTGCGTAGCCTTGGGTCCCGATCGAGGACCAAAGCATGATGAGCTTTCCATCACGTTGGCGGTGAAAGAACGGCCCGTCAGTGATGCGGGCGTCAATGATGCCACTGCCATCTCGCCGCTCGCGGGGGACGGACCATTGCGCCTCATGCGCCCCAAAGAGGACGATTGGCTCACCAACTGGGGCGATGAGGTCATGAGTAAGACGTTGGGCGACGATCTTACCGTCGTGGACTTGAACCCACTCGTGGCAGTAGACGATCCAGGGGTTTTCTTCTTCATCGACGTAGAGGGTTCCATCGAGGCACATCCAAGCTTTTGGAGTTACTGCCTCATTGGTAATGGGGAAATACGGACCGAGGATGTGTTCACTTTCAAGGATTTGGGTTCCCCGGTTGTACCCTGAGCCGATGAAGGTGGCAAAGAGGAAGTAGTGGTTTTGATACCGATGGACTTCGGGGGCCCAAAAGTCGTGGGTTCCCCAAAAGCCTTCTGGTGGGCTAAAGACCGTAAAGGGGCCTTCCCACTGCTCGAGGTTGGTGTCTTTAACTGCTTTATACGCATTAAAGCCAACGCCGGGGGCGTTCCACGGGTTCGTATCGGTCGTGCCGAAGAGGTATATATCACCGTGATCAGTAATGAGGTACGGGTCGCGGATTTGAATATCGGCGCGGTCGATCATAAAACACTCCTTGGAAGAACGGGGAACATCGCTGTTCCCCGTTTTAATCATGTACGATTTGCTTACTTCTCAATCATGCGATTCAGAAGGTCAACAATTTCCTGCCCACCTTGAGCGGTTGAGATCTGGCCAAACGCCACCCGCTGGTAGATTAAGAAGAGGGTGGAGTTAAACTCAGTGTCATTGGGAACGTGGTCGTTTTCCGGCATCGTGTGCGGTCCGGCAACGGCCATGTAATCCAAGCCTTTCTGCTCGTTGGGGTTGGAGACACCAACGGCCCGGGCGATCGAAGAGACAGAGTTTCCTCGGTCGGTGCCTAAGACTGCTGCGGCGTCAGGCGAGTTGACTAAGAAGTCAACAAACTTCGCCGCCCACTCTTTGTTTGGGGAGTCTTTATTGATCGTGTACACTTGGCTCTGCGTCTGCCACAGGGCGTTGCGTTCAGCTGCCCCGGGGAACTCGATTAGGTCAATCTCATCGACCATCGCCTGCTGGTAGCCATCTACTTGGTTCGTCCAGAGGAAACCAATCGCGGCTTTACCGGCAACGAGCATTGAGGTATCAGCGTTCGTCTCCGCATAAGAGGCGGCGATGTCAGCGGGGGGAATGACGCCTAAAGAGCGATAGTCAGCAAAGAGGTCTAAGTAGCGCTTTGCATCAGCGGCGGTGACCTTCGTTGCTTTCTCAGCAGCGATATACAGCGGCGTGCCATTGTACCCAGTCCAATAGCCAAAGGGGGTCGAGTTCGAGGCGAGCACTCCAATGTCCTGCATTGCGTAAACCCCGCTTGGTAAGCGGCGCTGTAAGTCAATGAGGTACTGGCGGAATTCCGCGTAGGAAGAGGTCACTGGTGGTAAGGGAGCCCCAACACGCTCAATCAACGATTTGTTGATCACAAGGGCGGGCATGTTTGCTCCAGTGGAGAGGCCGTACAGCGCTCCATCCACCGTGGCGTACGCGATTGCACCGGGGTCGATCACATCAAGGTTAATCAAGCCTTGCTCGGCGTACGGGAAGAGGTCGAGGGTTAAGTGGCCTTTTGGACCGCCGGGGATGTAGTCAGGGTAGTTTCCACCCATGTTAATCACATCCGGGCCCGCTCCTGCGGCAACTTGTGTGTCAACTTTTACGAAGTGGTCCCCTGCTCCGCCACTGGGTTCTTGGTGAACCTTCACGCCAGGGTTTTGTGCTTCGAAAATCTTGATTGCGGCTTCACTGCGCTCGATTCGCGCTTCACCGCCCCAATACGCCCAGCGCAGCGTCACTGTGTCGCTTTTCTGCGCTTCTTTGGCGCCTGCGGCAAAGACTAGCGTGGTCACTGCAAGCAGGATCACCAACATCATTGTAATTTTTTTCATAGAAAACCTCCTGAATATCGTTAGCACCTCCTGGTGCTATCCTTTTATACCGGTAGTTGCTATTCCCCGAACAAAGTACTTCTGCAGCGAGAAGAACAAGATGAAGCAGGGAATCAAAGAGAGCGTCGACATCGCAAATAAGCTTCCCCACGATGAAACACCGGAGGAGTCTAAAAAGAGCCTGAGGCCCATCGGCACGGTAAAGAGCTCGGGCCGAGTTAAGTAAAGGAGTTGGTTGAAGAAATCATCCCACGTCCAGAGGAAGGTGAAGAGAACGGTGGTGATTAACGCTGGGACGGTAAGGGGCATGAGGATTTTTAAATAAATCGTCCACTTATTGCATCCATCGATAACGGCGGACTCATCCAATTCCCGCGGAAGGCCTCGGATGAATTGAACAAGGAGGAAGATAAAGAACGCATCGGTGGCAAGAGCTTTAGGGACGATAAAGGGAAGGAACGTGTTAATCCATCCAAAGCGGTTAAAGAGGACGTAGCGGGGAATCGTAGTAACGTGGCTTGGGAGCATCATCGTCACAAGCATGATGCCAAACCAAAAGCGCTTACCGACAAACTCAAGGCGAGCGAATGCGTACGCGGTGATCGAGCAGAAGATAACGTTGGCTACTACTGAAAGCAAACTGATCGCAAAGGAGTTTGCAAAGAACGTCCCAAAGCCGTAGATTCCAATACCCCGCCACCCTTTGACGTAGTTATTAAGGGTAAACGCCTTGGGAATCAAGGATGCGTCAGTAAAGATTGTGTTTGGCACTTTAAAGGAGGCGGAGAAGAGCCAAAGTACCGGGTAGAGCATCGCAAACCCAATGATGATGATAATTGCGTTCATGGCCAGCGAGGAGAGGAGGGTTTTGGTTTGCTTCTTCATCACTCACCTCCCCCGTAGGAGACCAATCCCCCAGAAATCTTAAACGCAATGGCGGTGAGCGAGCCAATGATGAGGAGTAAGACCCACGCCATTGCACTGGCGTACCCCATCTCACTGAAACCCCACCCTTTCAGATAGAGGTAGAGGGAGTAGAACATCGTAGAATCGAGGGGACCGCCGTTTCCTCCACTGATGATGAACGCTTGGGTAAACGCTTGGAAGGAGGAGGTCATCTGCATGATGAAGTTAAAGAGGATGATTGGGCTTAATCCGGGAAGGGTGATGGCAAAGAATTGACGTACTTTATTTGCCCCATCGATTGAGGACGCTTCGTAGTACTCTCGGGGAATATTCTGTAGCCCCGCAAGGAAGATGATCATCGGAGATCCAAACTGCCACACAGCAAGGATGATGAGGGTAGAGAGGGCGTACTTGGGATTACTAATCCACGACGGAGGGTTTGCCCACCCTATATTTCTAAGAATGATGTTCACTATCCCATCGAAGGCGAAGAGGCGGCGCCACAGTACACTGATCGCCACCGACCCCCCTAACAGAGTGGGTATGTAGTAGATTGCTCGATAGAAGCCGATGAGGGCGAGTTTACGGTTCATGATCATCGCAACGATTAGGGCAAAGATTAATTTCAGGGGAACACTGACGAAGACAAAGCGGAGGGTAACAAAGAGCGAGTTCATGAAGCGATCATCGGAGGTGAACATTACTTTGTAGTTACTCCATCCGATAAAACGCGGCGGGGCGATAATCGCGTAATGGGTGAAGGAGAGATAGAGGGAGTAGATCATTGGGTAGACGGTGAGCGTAAAGAATCCAATGAGCCACGGCAGTAAAAAGGCGTAGGAAGAGAGGTTATTCAATACGGTTCGTTGAGGTCGGGTCATCAAGAAATCTCCATTAATTACTCGGTGTAATTACCAAGGCCACTGTTGTTCGGTCCAATCTTTTCCTTTTTATAGTGTACCATCTTTGAAACAGTGTTCCATGTATCTTCTTGGTGAACCATATGTTTTATTGACATCAAGAAAGCAAGATTATTTATAAATATCGCTTTAAGTACGAAACCTCTTCGGCATCTTGGTTCATTATCCTTCTTTAGTTAGCCAAAGCCCTCGGTAATGGCACCCGTGCATACGTTTTTTGCATATCTAATCATTGCCTATACACCATTGGCGGGTAATCCTCTATGCTTTTCCCTTGATTCATGGTTAAATGGGCAGTAAGCTTCATGGTATCGAATACCGAATACCCAAGCGATAAGGAGACACGTAATGAAAAAATTTCTAGTGATTACTCTATCGGT
This sequence comes from Sphaerochaeta sp., assembly GCA_041656455.1. Taxonomy (GTDB): domain Bacteria; phylum Spirochaetota; class Spirochaetia; order Sphaerochaetales; family Sphaerochaetaceae; genus Sphaerochaeta. The sequence continues at coordinate 5,648 of JBBADN010000094.1, forward strand.
CTTGCTTATTGGAACCCTCTTCATCTCCTGTGGTGGGAAAAAAGAGGCTCCGAAGGCAGAGACGCCC
>JBBADN010000095.1:0-5649 GCA_041656455.1 Sphaerochaeta sp.
ACATAGATTTTCTTTGCCATGTACTAAAGCATCCTTCACAGGCTGAGCCTGTATAATCGTTATTGCTTGATGTGGCGCAGTTGTGACTCTTACCTGCCAATGGGAGTGATTCAGTAACGCCGATCGGACAACTAGGGAAATGAAACGAGCTGCAACACAAAACTAAAAGCACTAGAACGGTAGCACGGGGGTATTGGTTAGTCAATTCTTAACCCCAATAAAAGATAGTCCTTATGGGCCACAGAAGACCTTTACCGTAGTTTCTTCAGTGTCGACATCGATACTCATCAACTCTAGGGCTGAAAGGAGTTCATCAATATTTTCTTGATCTAACGAGGTTAAATCAAAGGTAAGTCCCTTCTCATTAAGAGAGGATTGAATCGTTCCCATCGCTTCAGCTGGGATGAGCTTCGAGATGTTTAGCCCCGCCTTAAAGAGTGCTAACGGAATTTTAATGGAGACGCGCTCAGCAGATTTACCTTCCTTTGGTTCTACCTTGACGTGGAAGTAGCGACTTCCGGGCTCTCGGCGTTGCAGTTGCTCTTGAACAAGGGTCTTCTCTGTCGCACTTAAAAGTTGTTCCGCCTCAGTAGCGTTAATCTTTCCTTCAGAAAGAAGGTGCAAGATTCTCATTCGTTCTTCATTCATTGTTATCTCTCCTAGATGATTTTAATCAATAATTCTTTTTCTGATGATTGGACTGCGATCTCCGTTCCCCCACTTGCTACGAAGAGTGCTGGCAGCGCCTTCAGGAGGGGCAGGTAGGACCGAGTTTTCTCCTCTGTTGCAGGAATAAGGAGAAGGAGAATTACTCCTACACCAAGGATGACAAGGAAGGGGAGGAGGAGCAGGTATACCACGATAAGCGGTATATAGAGGTTAATCGGTATTCTTCCTCCTCTTCCCTTTAGGTGGAGAATCATAGGGATCACTCCACGATCTCCTGTAGCGCCTCTTCAACGCTTATCGTTCCATTCTCAAGGCGATCAAGAATCTCTTGAAGGGGGTTAGAAACATTAACGGAGACGTCGATAAAGTCGAGTTGCTGGGTAATTCGACTCAGCCGGCTTTTTACCGTTGGATAGCTAATATTAAAAATCGACTCCATCTGCTTGATCGAACCGTGGCATTTTATGAAAGCCCCGATAAAGATTTGATCATCCACGCTAAGATTTGCAAATGGGGGAAGTTGAAACTTCCCATTGATTGTTACGTCATCTTCAGGAATCCACACTTGAGTGATAATGAACTCCTTTTTATTAGTTAAGGCGAGTAGTTTTTGCCAATTATGTTCCATATGCACCTCTATTGGCCTAACAGTAGGGGTATAAATAAAGAAAGTCAAGGTGTACCTTAAGAATATTAATAAACAATCTAATAAAAATTAAGATTATTAAGATATGTTGTTAATATTCTCTTTTACTGCTCCTTGGTTTATTTCTCCCTACGTAGAGGTATTTACCCCTCAAGGCTCTTGAAATTGTCCATAAGGACGAGCATGATAATGGCCATGAATAGCAATGTTGTAGGACTTGTTTTGTCCTTTGGCTTTCTTGGCCTCGTTATCGCTCTTGGGATTTTCCTTAAGTTCCGCTTGGGTATTTCAAGCGAGACGATGCGCAAATTCATCCATATTGGTGTTTCGAACTGGTGGTTTTTAAACCTCTATTACTTCAGCAGCATCGCCTGGGCGCTTGTTGGCCCGATTCTCTTCATCATCATGAACTCCCTCTTTACCCTCCTTAATTGGGGTAAAGCGCTTGGCTTGGATGATCGAAAGCGCAATTGGGGTTTAGTCTATTTTCCCATCACCCTCGTCTTCTTGGTCATTGGAATGTACCAGGGGATTATCACCACCTTAGCGGCAACGATCAGCGTCCTAGTCATGGGGTGGGGCGATGGCTTAGCGGCGATGGTCGGCTCGAAGTGGGGAAAGAAGAAGATTGGATCATTAGATAAATCAATCCTTGGCTGCTCAACCATGGCAATCGTGAGCTTCCTAGTCACCCTCATCGCCTTGGTAGTCTCCTCTTCCCTCTCTGTTAATACAGTGATTTTTGCCTCGATTCTTGTCGGCGTTGCTGCGATGGTTGTTGAAGCACTCACCCCGTGGGGGTTGGATAATATCACCGTTCCAGCAATCGTCTTATTCGTAATAGGGTTTTTCTTATGAGCCAATGGATGCTGTTAGTTCAGCCGACTTCATCACTGACCTCCCATTTTGATCGGTGGTTCTTCGCCCTGCCAGGGGCGATTTGGATTCTTAGTGGAATCATGGTTCTCATCGCTATTGGCTCGTACGTTACAGGGCAGCTCACCGTTGGGGGAGCATTCGGGGCCTTCGTGGTTGGGTTCTTCCCCACGTGGATTTTGGGCTTTGGTTCCTTAGTAACCCTTATGTTTTTCTTCATCGCAACGGGAATTCTCAGTAAGATCTCTAAGCAGCTGCGCCAAGTAGATGTGGAGAAGATCCATCAAAAGGTAGGGCGCCGCGATCTCTTCCAAGTCCTCGCCAACGGCCTGATGGCTCTTATCGCCGCCCTACTATTTGCTTGGAGTCAGCAGAGTGCGTATTTGATCATGTTTGGTGCGGCAATTGGGGAGGCAGCGAGCGATAGCTTTGCCAGTGAAGTTGGGATTTTATCGAAGCAAAAACCAATCTCGATTATCACCGGCCGGCCAATGGACCGAGGCCTCAGCGGTGCAATTAGCCCCCTTGGCCTCGTCGCCGCGCTTCTCGGGGCGCTGCTTGTTGGCCTGGTGGCGAGCTCGAGCTTTTTTGAGCTTGGCACTCAAGCGATCCGAGCTACTTCAACAATTACCCTCGCTTCCCTCTTTGGCTGTCTCTTAGACAGTGTGCTGGGAATTACTCTTCAAGCTCATTACTGGGATGAAACATCAAAGCGGGTAACGGAGAAACCAGTTATAGATAATCGGGCGCTTCCGCTTGAGCGGGGAGTACGGTGGATTGATAACGATATGGTGAACTTCATCTCCAACATCTCAGCCGCCCTCCTCGCTCTTGGCTTGGCTATGATAATTTAACCACTTGCTTCTTGGATAATTTATTTGTATGTTACAGGGCGGTGGGGGAAGTTCCCACCTTTATAAACGAAATGAAATTTCTTTTAAGAGAGGATATTCAGCATGGCAAAACAGTTGCAGTTCAGTGAAGAGGCTCGCCGTTCACTGTTAAGTGGGGTGGAGAAAATCTCCCGAGCCGTCATGGCTACCTTGGGGCCAAAGGGTCGCTTGGTTGTATTAGACAAGAAGTTCGGTGCCCCCAACGTCACAAAGGATGGTGTTTCGGTTGCTCGTGAAATTGAGCTTGAAGACCCCTTTGAAAATATGGGTGCCCAGCTGTTGAAAGAAGTCGCCACGAAGACCAACGACGTCGCCGGTGATGGAACCACCACCGCTACCGTTTTAGCGTGGGCGATTACGAAAGAAGGAATGAAGAGCGTTGCTGCAGGAATTAATCCGATGGGCGTTCGCCGCGGAATCGACCGCGCCGTCACCGATGCTGTTGCTGAGATTAAGAAGCAAGCAAAGATGATTAAGGATAAGGAAGAGATCGCCCAAGTCGCTTCAATCTCGGCGAACAACGATAAGACGATCGGATCCGAGATTTCCAATGCGATGGAGCGAGTTGGTCTTGATGGCGTGATCACCGTTGAAGAGTCCAAGACGATTGAGACGACGACGGACTTTGTTGAGGGGATGCAGTTTGACCGCGGCTACCTCTCCGCCTATTTCGCCAATAATCGGGACACGATGACCGCCCTCTTAGATGACCCCTTCATCTTGATCTACGACAAGAAGATCTCCAATATGAAGGAACTCCTTCCAATCCTCGAGAAGGTTGCCCAATCTGGAAAGCCGTTACTCATCATCGCTGAAGATGTTGATGGTGAAGCACTTGCAACCCTCGTTGTGAACAGTGTTCGAGGAATCTTGAACGTCGTTGCAGTGAAGGCCCCTGGCTTTGGTGATCGCCGAAAAGCGATGTTAGAGGATATCGCCATCCTCACCGGTGGTGAAGTGATCAGCGAAGAGCTTGGTCTGAAGCTTGAGAACGCCGATCTTGCCCAGCTTGGTCGCGCCAAGTCAATTAAAGTTGAAAAAGAGAACACGACGATCATTAATGGCGCTGGCAAAGACTCCGATATTAAGGATCGCATCGCTCAGATTAAAGTCCAGATCGAAGATACCACCAGTGACTACGACCGCGAGAAGCTCCATGAGCGCCTTGCGAAGCTCGCCGGCGGTGTTGCAGTCTTAAACGTTGGAGCGGCAACGGAAGTTGAGCTCAAAGAGAAGAAGCACCGCGTTGAAGACGCCCTTGCGGCCACTCGAGCAGCGATTGAAGAGGGAGTCATCCCTGGTGGTGGAGCAGCCCTTATTCAAGCTGCGAAGGCCCTTGAGAAAGTTGACCTCTCCAAGCTACCAGAAGATGAGCGCGCTGGATATAATATCGTTCGCCGGGCGTTAGAAGAGCCAATTAGGCAGATTGCTGAAAACGCTGGCTTAGATGGATCTTTGATCGCCGATAAGTGTAAGAACGAGAAACCTGGTCGAGGCTTCGACGCTGAGAACTTTGTGTGGGTCGACATGTTTGAGAAGGGCATCATTGACCCAGTGAAGGTCACCCGCTCAGCTCTGCAGAACGCCGCATCGATCGCTTCGTTGATTCTGACCACTGAAGCTGCCGTAACGGACATTCCTGAGCCCCCAGCTCCAATGCCCCCCGGTGGTGGAATGGACGGAATGATGTAAGAATCGTTTCTGATACCTATACCTGCTCTGAGGAGAAATCCTTGGAGCAGTTTTTTATAGCTACAGCTCCTGAATAAAAAGATTTATTGCTTGTAACACCCGTTCAGGTCCGACGTGCGAGTCGATCTCGCCATCCTCGCCGGTGACAATAATTTCGCTATATCCAAGGCGGTACGAATTGTACGGCGAAGTGTTTTGAATCAGCTGATAGTCTTTGATCTTGATAAACTGAAGGCGAAAGTCGATTGAGCTCACACGCTGCTTTTCAACACCAAAATAATTAACAACGAGGCCGCCTTGCTCATCAATGTCGAGTTGTACTCCACTATAGCGGTTACCGGTCATTTCAGGACTCGTTAACACTTCCATCATCTTCTCGGTGTGGCGTGGCTGAAATGATCCAGTAACTTGAACGACCTCTCTTCCATTTGTTGCCATGAAGTGCGTCCATTTCGCGCTTGGATCGATGTTCCCAATCATAACCGCGATGAGGGCGTCATCCTCAGTGGTGTTCTTAGCCGCAGCAATCTCTTTCTCGGCACTTGGCGAGGATGGAATAAGTGGTTGGATTTGAATGACGAGAAAGATTCCAAAAAGGATGAGAAGAATCACCAAGGTTGTTTTAATACCCTTCAACTGACTAGCAATGAGTGTTGTGGTTTTATCGTCTTCCATATGAACTCCTTTAATAGCTCAAGAATACCACACATGCCCTCCACCAACCACGTACAAGATTACCCACCGAGTCCTCGCTACCCGTAATCCTCGCTCATAGTAAAACTTGACTCTTTTGAAGTGAACATGGTACGTTAAGCGGTACGCGAAAAATTGGGTGCATTGGCACCCGATTTCATTGCAAAGTGAGGAATACCC
>JBBADN010000096.1:0-5572 GCA_041656455.1 Sphaerochaeta sp.
ACGCTTTGCCGTCGATTACAAGAACGTACCCTGGCTGGCATTGGTAGATTGCCACATGGATGGGAAAGTTATCCCCTACCGACGTCTCGACCGTCGCAGCAGTTCCAATCATCCGCATCGACTCATCAACTGGCATGATTGCCCCATCCATACACCCATCTCGTTCAATCCCCAAATCTTTCATGCCATCACAAATGGCTGCTGTTGAGAGCTTTGAAGCGCGTTCTATGAGGGTACTCGCCACCAGTTGTGGGAGCTCATTATATGGTTTGTCCATTTTTAATTTCCTTTAACTAAACAGTGCCTTGAACCGAGCAATCGTCCCTGACACATTGCTGATGTGGCTAACAATTGCTTCGGTCACCGCATCCTTATCCCGGCGCTTGAAGCCATCTAAGAGCAAGCGGTGTTCAATAATTGAACTATCGGCTCGCCCTGGGGCGATCATCGTTCGGAATTGGAATCGCGTGAGTTGAGTTTTAATTCCTCGAATCATCTCCACTGCAATGGTTTTATCCGAAGATTCATAGATGATTTCATGAAAGAGCTTATTGTGTTCCGAGTACGCGTCGTAGTTCTCTTCTGCCTTTAATTGCTCCATCGTAATGAGGATATCCTCCATCTGGGCAATCTGTTCGGCAGTGATGAGATCGACGGCGGATTGAACAACGAGGACTTCGAGGGCCTTTCGGATCTCGTAGTACTCCTGAATCTCCTCAATTGAAAGGGAGTGAACCCGAGCGCCTTTGTTATCTTCAATAACTAAGAGGCGCTCTTGCTCAATCTGAAGAAGGACCTTTTTAACGGTATTACGACTCACCCCAATCTCCTCAGCGAGTTGCGCTTCAACGAGGCGCTCTGCTGGGCGATAGGTACCGTCGAGAATTCGACCTTTGATGAACTCATACGCAATTTGATTAGGTCTCTTCATAACTTTAAAACTCTTTACTCTCGGCGATCATAGATTCCTGTGATTGTATCATACCCCAATACTGCGGCATAGCATTGTTACACAAGCCATGATCCAACGTAAGGGAAGCGCCGGGTAAACGCTTCAGCGTACTTATACGTGGTGTTCCCCGAAAGCCGCCGGGCGTGGTTTCCCCGGACAAATGCCCGTACTCCATAGTACTCAATGAGGTGCGATTGGGCCTTGAAGCAGTTCATCGCCGCCTTTTTCTCCTCAATTGAGTCGGTGATGTCGATGACCACTTCCGGCTTGAAGTTGCAAATTTCCGGCTGGTGAGGCTCAAAGCCAAAAATCCGAGTTTGCTTTGTCGTCTTGGTTCCTTCGATGCGAACTCCGTTGGAGATCGCTAAGACACTCGCTTTGAAGACAAAGGTATGAACCGCATCGTGATCGGGGTTTACCAGATCAAGCTCACCATGGGTAATGATGTGGTAGGGATCAAAGGCTCGGATTGCAACTGCAAGGCGATTAATTTTCTCTGAATCATCAAGCTCCATGTAGTAATCTTCGTAATCCCAGAACTCAATATCCGTCACGCCGAGGCACGCCGCTGCAGCTTGGCTTTCCGCTTTGCGCGTTGCAGCAACACTCTCATACGTTTGGTTTGGGAGGTTCCACAGATCGTTCGACTCGCCTCGAACTCCGAGGGAGAGGACGATCACCTTCACCTCTGCTCCTGCTTTAATATACTTAGCGATGGTACCACCAGCGCGCCAGACGTAGTCAGCGGCGTGGCCACTTACTACCAACACTCGTTGATTTTTATCAAACATGAACTATTTCCTTTTTTGTATTGTTTCGAAAGACCTCAAAGGCGATTACGACGCCAGAGATGAGGATCCCAATAAGATTCCAGTAGAGCGGATTAACGATGAAGAGCATGACTCCCGCGGGGAAGAGGACAATCCTCGAAATAATCGAAAGGTGTACCTTCAGCCACCCCATCAGCGAGGCTGATATGATGAGACACCCAATGAGGGCAGTAACGATCGCAAAGATGATACTGAGCACATCACCGGTGAGCAGCAGCTCATTGTTGAAGACGAAGATAAAGGGAATGACGAAGCCTGAACTAGCAAGAAGCATCGCATCCTTACCCGTCTCCCACACATTCGATTCAGCAATCCCCGCTGCGGCAAACGTTGAGAGAGCTACTGGGGGAGTAATGGTTGAGAGCGCTCCAAAGTAGAGGATGAAGAGGTGGGCGCTCATCTTCGTTGCACCCATTTTCACAAGCGCTGGGGCGACTAAGACCGCTAGGATCATGTACGCCGCTGAAGTCGGAAGACCCATTCCCAACAGCAAGCTCGTCAACATCGCTAAGATTAGGGCAATGAGTAAATTCCCATTGGAGATCGACTCGATGATTCCGCTAATCTTCAACCCTAAGCCAGTGAGGTTAATCACTCCCATTACAATTCCAGCGAGCAAACACGCCGCGGCGATCGGGCCAATGCCTTTTACCGAACCTTCAAGGGCGTTGAGGAAGTTTTGAATTGTCATATTCTTCCTATTCATCACAAACCCGATGATGATCGTTCCAAGGATTGCCCAGAACGCTGAGCGTTGGGCGCTGTAGCCGGCGGTCAGAAGGGCGATGAGCATAACGACGGGAATGAGGTACGGCCACCCCTTTTTAAGAATCTGACCTGGGCTCTCCATATCGCTGTAATCGGGATCGGGCACGTCGGTCTTCTTCGCAATGAAGTAGACGGAGATTGAGAGGGTCGCGTAATAGAGGATCGCTGGCACTAACGCAGCGAGGGCAATCTTTGCGTAGGCGATTCCAGTAATTTCACTCATCAAGAAAGCAACAGCCCCCATGACCGGCGGTATGATCTGCCCACCAGAGGAGGCAACTGCCTCAACCGCTCCGGCGAACGAGCCTTTAAACCCAACCTTCTTCATGAGGGGAATCGTAAACGTCCCCGTCGTGACGACGTTGGCGGCACCACTACCGTTAATTGTCCCCATCAACATACTTGAGTAGACAGCAGCTTGGGCTGGGCCACCTTTAATTCGCCGCGTCAGCGAATAGGAGATGTCGACAAAAAACTCCCCTGCCCCAGTAAGCTCTAAGAGGGTTCCAAAGAGGACAAAGAGGTAGATGAACTGGGCGCTGACGGTGAGGGTCTGGCCAAACAGTCCGTCGTGGGCGGTGTAGAGATAGGGGGCAATACGGGCTAATGAGAAACGCGAAGTTTTAAACATTCCCGAAAGATAGCGGCCCCAATACGCATATGCGATGAATAGAATGCTGATAATTGGCAAGATCGATCCAACGACTCGCCCAGCAATGAGGAGGGCCAGGACGACTGAAAGGATGGAAATATAAATGTCCATCTGAGAATAGATGCCCGCTTTCTCAACAAAAAACTCCTGTAATCCAATCTGGTAATAACAGATGTAGAGGTTCAGGGCGAGTAAAAGCACGTCGATGATCCATCCGCCTTTGAACCGTAACGGCTTCGTTAAAAGAATAAAGGTACCGATGAACGCCCAGTGAATAGCACTGAGTTTGTAGCCTGGATAGACGCCGAAGGAGGCAGTCCACATATGAAACAGTGGCATGAGCAAAAAGATTGCAACCAAAAGGATATTCTTGATTGAGCTAAAAGGTGCATCTTTTTGAATGATTGTTCTGATATTCACAACATTTCTCCCTTGAGGGACAGGGAGGGCGAACCCTCCCCGTGATAGGTTTTAAAGGTACCCTTTCTCTTTATAGTACTTCAGCGCACCGGGGTGGAGCTCCGTTACAACTTCGCTGGCAAACTTCCCGTTAATCTCTTCAATGGAGACGTGGGCATCAACGTACTGTGGCTGGGTCTCAATAGCTTGCTTGACGAACTCATAAATTGCGCCCTCGGGCACATCGGCGTTGGCAAAGAGCTCGGTAACCATCTCCGTCACGTAAATATCAGTATCCTGACCCTTGTACGTTCCAGCGGGAATAATTCCAATTGCGTAGAAGGGATATTGCTCACTGACTTTTTCAATGATCTCTTTATCAATATCAACCATCTGAATTGCCGTCGTTGCAGCGATGTTTACAACACCTGCAGTTGGGGCTGCAGCCATGAAGAATGAAGCATCAATTTCGCCATCCTTAAGTTTGCCCAACCCCTCATCAACAGCGAGGTAGAAGGGAGTGATGTCCTTTTCTGGATCGATCCCATACGCTCGAAGGACCGCTTTGGAAGCTTCAACAACGGTCTGTCCTGATGGTCCAAGGTTGACTTTCTTTCCCCGTAAATCACCGTACGTCTTGATGCCAGAGTTCTTCAGGGCAACCATCTGACCTTGGGAGCGATAGAGGTTCATTACCGCCTTGATATTCAACTTTCCGCTCTTTGCGTATGTTCCCGTTCCCGTCGCCGCCCAGTACACGCCGTCGGAGTTTGAAAGACCAAGTTGGATATCGCCGGTATTGGCAAGGTTAAGATTCTCCATCGAGCCCTTCGTTGGTTGGACGATAACATTAACAGAATCGGAATTCTTGTTAATCGCCGCCCCCATTGCTGCGCCAACGACGTAGTACGTTCCGGAGGTTCCGGCGGTACCGAAGATTAAGTCATGCTGACCCGAGACGGCTTCATTAGCACCACCAGCGAACGCCAGAGAGCTGAACAACACACTTACTAAAAGCACTAGAATCATTTTTTTCATGTAATCCTCCTACGGTGATAACATCCTTATTTTCCAAGCAGCATCCGCTGATTGTGTACAAACATTTGGCGAATATCATCTTCTGAAACGCCAGCTTCAATGAGCTTTTGAGCGTATACAGCCATCCCTTCATCGGGGTAGATTGCAGTTTTTTGCCCTAAGTCAGTAGCGATAATGACTCGCTCAGCTCCCAACGCCTTAATCTGTTCGATTGAGGTTTCAAGAGCAATCTTTCCGGTTGCCCACGTGGTGTAGCAGTGCTCGATAACGGCACCATACTTGGTGAGCTCTTTCTGCTCTTCAATCGTGTACATCGTGGTGGGGAAATCGGCGTGGGTGATAATGATCCGCTTCACCCCGCGGTTTTTTGCCTCTTTTACTACGGCAAATGTTTCTTCGTGGGAGATGTGGCTCGTGGCGAGAATCATCTCATACTTGGCGATAATCTCAAGAACGGTAATCGTCTCATCGGTGAGTTTTCCCGCTTCATCAAGAATTGAAATTGGCGGAGCAGCAATTCCTTCGTTTTCCATATCGATGAGAATTTGGGCCCAATAGGGAAGTTTCTTATTGGGATTACCATCGAAGACGTGTTTTCGCTCGTGGGCGCTATCACTGGTGGGGAACCACACCAATTTTGTATCAGCCCGACCAGCCATCTCGACCGCTGCGGGGTTGATCCCACCAACGGAGCGGTTGAGGGTAATAGTTCCAACAGCATCACATTCTGGATATACTGATCGCACTAACTCAGCTCGCTCAGCCGTACAAAAATAGTGGCTCTTTATCGCATACCCACCCATTTTACTGGCAATGATTCGCTGAGCCATCTCAAGATCATCCATGAGGCGAGGCAAGACGTCGGGAGCCGAATGAACGTGTAGGTCGTAGGCACCATGTAATAAATCCATATAATCCTCCAAATGCTCAACA
>JBBADN010000097.1:0-5418 GCA_041656455.1 Sphaerochaeta sp.
GAGGTCCCCTAACGCAGTAAGGGCGATGGCGATGAGCGTCCACGAAAGAACTACGTCGGTTTGGAGGTGAACTTGAGCGAGTTGGAGGCGCGAACCCACCCCGTAGCGGGGAACGGTGAGGACTTCAGCGGCGATAACTACTTTCCAAATCATTGAAAGCGTCGCTCGGCACCCGGCAACAAACCATGGGGTGAGCGAAGGAATCGTGTAGTAAAAAAGCTTCGTCTTTGGTGGAATATCGTAGAGGTCACACATCTCACCGAGGTGAGGGTCGAGTTGGCCTACCCCCTGCTCTATTTGGAGGTACATCATAGGAAAGCCCATGAGGAAGGCGGAGAAAAGAGGAACGCTCCCACTGGAGAACCAGATAAACGCTAAGAGGATGACACTCATCACTGGCGTTGCTTTAAGGGTTGTTACAAACGGTTTGAGGATTAGGGCGATGATTTGATACCGTCCAGCGAGAAGACCAAAGACCGTTCCACAGAGGACGATGATGAGAAAGGATTGGAGAGCTCGCAGGATCGTGACGTGGAGGTTTGCAGCAAATGTTGGCCCTTCTGCAATCGTTCCAAGGGCGGAAAAGATTGGCCCAAGGGTTGGCATTAAAATAGGAATGTTGACACGCAGAGCAACAAGTTGCCAGAGAATTAACAGACCAAGCGAAGAGAGAAGGAGAATCAGATTTCGCTTGGTCCTATTCATAGATTATCCTACAGGTAGAGCCCTTCATCAGGAATCGCCCCGCCAATTGACTCAGGATCGAGGCTGTAGAGCTGCTCAAAGTAAAAGGCTAACTCATCTTGGGCAGCAGTGGCACTTTGATACACTAAATTACAGAAGGGAATCGCCCCTTGAGCGAGTGCTTTTGCCATAATTCCAAGATCTTCAATCTTCTCAGCGGCTAGTGCCGGATTCTCATTTACCCACTCGATCGCATTCTTATAATCTGCTAAGAGCGCCTGAAGGAGAGAGGGGTACGTTTGACGGAACTTCTCACTCACTACGAGAACACTCATCGGATACGCTTCTTTCCCACTTAGCTCGGCGTAGAGCTCTTGAATATCTACGAGAACCGAGCTTCGACTATTTTGAGCAAGAACCATCGAGACAAAGGGTTGCGGTAGGAGGGCGTAGTCGACTTTTTGAGCGATCAAGAGTTGGGCAAGTTGGGCAGGGGCAGCGACTGAGTAGTCGAAGAAGATGTCTTTCCCTTCTTCGTAGCCCGCCTTCCCAAGAAGCAGGTGCGCCATTTGATCAGGGGTAGAACCCGCCCCGGGAATGTGGAGGGTTGCTCCATCAAGACTTCCAATATCCGTGTTGCCGTGGGATGAAAGTAAAGAGAGCATCCCGTTACCGATCACCGCTGCAAGGCGAATATCAACGCCTTTGTTGTAGAGGTTTGCAGCAACGTTTGTCGGAAGAGCTGCCATATCTAACTCGCCGTTGGCGAGGCGGGCGATGACTTCGTTGGGGGATGGAAAGACTTCAAGGGCGAGGTCTTTATGGGTAAGCCCCGCTGCGGAAAAGCCGGTGGGCCCAGCCATTACCCCAAGACGAACCCGTACTGGGTCAAGCTCTTTTACCCCTTGGCCTACGAGCGTAGAGCCAAGAAGTACTCCGACAATAAGAATGAGGACGCTTCTCTTCATGACTAACTCCTACTTTTCAATAATGATGCGGAAGTACCGCTTCTTTCCACTGCGTAAAATAAGCTCGTTGTGCTCGTCGAGGTATGAACTATCGATGAGCGCTTTGACATCAGTGACTTTCGTCTCCCCAATCCACGCACCCCCACCTTGAACAAGGCGGCGGGCTTCGCTGTTTGTTGCAGCAAGGTCGGTTCGGCTGAAGAGGTCTAAGACACCAATTCCACCAGCAAGCTCAGCGCTTGTGATCGTAAGGGACGGCATCCCTTCTCTATTCTCAACGCTGTCCGCTTTATTGCCAAAGAACGCCAAAGCGGCAGTCCGCGCTTTATCAGCTTCTTCGACTCCATGGATAATCTTCGTCTGCTCGTAGGCGAGGCGCTCTTTCGCCTCGTTGATATTCACCCCTTCTTTCTCGTATTGAGCGATCTCATCGAGACTCAAGAAGGTGAAGAGCTTCAGAAACTTCACCGTGTCTTCGTCGTTGACGTTCCGCCAGTACTGGTAGAAGTCATACGGGCTGTAGAGCTCGGGATCAAGGAAGACCGCTCCCTTTTCGCTCTTACCCATCTTATGTCCATCAGCACGGGTAATGAGGTTGAACGTTAAGCCGAAGCACTCCGGTCCACCCATCTTTCGAATTAATTCAACACCGCTAACGATATTTCCCCACTGATCATCCCCACCGACTTGGAGGCGGCAGTTATGTTCTTTGTTGAGGATGTAGAAGTCGTACGATTGAAGGAGTTGGTAGTTAAACTCGATGAAGGAGAGCCCGCGCTCCATCCGCTGCTTATACGCTTCAAAGGAGAGCATTCGGTTCACTGAGAAGTGGCGGCCGATCTCCCGGAGGAAGTCGATGTAGTTCAGTTCAGTGAGCCAGTCGGCGTTATTCAGCATAATCGCCTGACCCATCCCCTCTTCGGGGTTCTCACTGAAGTCGACGACGGTTTGGAGTTGGGATTTAATCGAGTCACAGTTTGAGAGGATCTCCTCTTTACTGAGCATCTTGCGCATCTCACTCTTCCCTGAGGGATCGCCGATCATCGTTGTTCCCCCACCAACTAAGGCGATGGGTTGGTGGCCGGCTTTTTGAAGGTGGTGCAGAGCAAAGAAGGGAACCATGTGGCCGATGTGGAGGCTTTTGCCCGTCGGGTCAACACCGACGTACATGCGAACTGATTCATTATCCATCAATTCACTTAAGCCTTCGTAGTTTGTACACGCTTTAATAAATCCCCGATCAATCAGGGTTTGGAGGGCACTGTTCATCTTACTTCTCCACTCGTTTGTAGTTCTTATTCGCTTCTTTAATAACGCTGACAATCTCATCCATCTTGATGCGGACCTGCTCCATCGAGTCGCGGTAGCGTAGCGTCACACTCTTATCCTCCAAGCTCTGGTAATCTACCGTGATGCAATACGGCGTACCGATCTCATCCATGCGGCGATAGCGGCGACCGATCGCCCCACTGACATCAAAGAAGGTGGTGAACTCTTCTCTAAGGGACGTTTCAAGCTCCTTCGCAGCTTCAGCAATTCCATCCTTCTTCACCAGAGGTAGCACCGCTACCATGATCGGGGCGATGTTCGGGTGGAAGTGAAGAACCGTCCTCGTCTCTCCATCATCAAGGAGCTCCTCTTCATATGCATCACTGAGCGCCATGAGGACGTTTCTCGTTAAGCCAGCACTCGTTTCAACGACGTACGGAAGGTAGCGCTCGTTGCTCACTGGATCGAGGTACGTTTGATCTTTACCGCTGAACTCTTGGTGTTGCTTCAGGTCGTAATCGGTGCGGTTATGCACCCCCTCAAGCTCCTGCCACCCCATCGGGAAGAGGTACTGAATGTCGTACGCATCTTTGGCGTAGAAAGCGAGCTCATCAGAGCCGTGTTGGTGCCAGCGAAGGTGACTCTTTCGAATTCCAATCTTTTCGTAGAAGGCAAAGCGCTGCGCTTTCCAGTAATCAAACCACTCTTCATCGGTGCCAGGGGCGCAGAACCACTGCATCTCCATCTGCTCAAATTCAACACTGCGGAAGATGAAGTGCTTAGTGGTAATCTCATTCCTAAACGCCTTTCCAACTTGGGCGATCCCAAAAGGCACTTTTACCCGGGAAGAGGCAACGACGTTCTTAAACTCGGTGTAGATTCCTTGGGCGGTCTCCGGGCGGAGGTAGATGAGTGAACTCGCATCACTCGCTGCCCCAATATGGGTGGAGAACATCAAGTTAAAGTTTCGGGGTTCAGTGAAAGTGTTCTTATTTCCACACACTGGACACGGTGCTTCAATATCAATTTGATCGGTCCGGAAGCGACTCTTACAGCTCTTACAGTCGACCATCGGATCGGAGAAGTTCGCCACGTGGCCACTCGCCTCCCAGACACGGGGATGCATCAGAATCGAGGCGTCTAAGCCAACGATATCTTCATGAATCTGAGTCATCTCCTTCCACCACATATCGCGAATATTATTCTTTAGGCGCACTCCGAGTGGACCGTAGTCGTAGGCGCCGTTTAAGCCCCCATAGATCTCACTCGATTGGAAAATAAATCCACGCCGTTTACTTAAGGATACAATCTTCTCTAACGTAACATCTGCCATCTTATTCAATTCCTTTCTGCACCTGCTTCAGGGCATCTTCTATTCGGTTCATTGTGTGATCAAAGCCTAGGAGCTCAATTGAGTCAAAGAGGGGAAGACTCACCGTACTTCCCGTTATCGCAACTCTCAGCGGTTGGAAGACGCCGTTAATCTTAATGCCAAGCTCCCCCGCTAAGGCGGCAAGCTCCTCTTCGATAACGCTCTGCTCTTTCTTCGCCTCTAAGCCGGAGCGAAGGATTTCATACGCCCGCTTCAGTGCAATAGATGCAACACTCAAGTCAACACCTTTGGCAGCGAAGAGGGAGCAATCATCCCAACTTGGCTCTTCAAAGAGGAAGCGGGCTAAGACAACGATGTCCTTTAAGACTTTTAGGCGGTCTTTTGCCACAGCTGTTAAGTGAAGGAGCACCGCCTTGTTTGACAAGTCCCATCCCGTCGCTTCTAAGTACGGCATCAAGAGCTCAAGGAGCTCTTCATCGCTCTTTTGACGGATGTACTGACCGTTAAACCACTCGAGCTTCTTGTAGTCAAAGACCCCAGGAGCTTTATTAATCTTCTCTAAGCTAAAGAGCTCTTCAAGCTCTTCTTTCGTGAAGAACTCCCGACTCCCATCGTACGACCACCCAACTAAGCTCACGTAGTTAAGCAGCGCCTCTGGTAAATACCCTTCCTTTCTAAACTCAGCAACGGCAGTTGAGCCGTGGCGCTTAGAGAGCTTCTGGCCATCCTTGCCCATCACCATCGGAAGGTGACAGTACAGCGGTGGCTCCCAGCCAAACGCCTCATAGAGGAGGATATGCAACGGCCCCGAGGGAATCCACTCCTGGGCGCGCATGATGTGGGTAATCTCCATCAAATGGTCATCAATAACGTTCGCTAAGTGGTAGGTGGGAAAGCCATCACTCTTTAAGAGAATGGGATCAGGGGAGACGTCACTGTTCTTACGGGTAATCTTACCCATAAGAATATCGGTAAAGCTTGTCTTGCCTTCGGTAGGAACTTTTAGGCGAATGACGGGCTTAATCCCCTCGTTTTCTTTTTCTGCTCGTTCTTCGGCAGTGAGGTTTCGACAGTGGCGGTCGTAGCCTTGGTATTGGCTCTTTTGAGCTTGCTGCTCTGTTCGCACCGCTTCTAAGCGCTCGGGGCTGCAGTAGCAGTGGTATG
>JBBADN010000098.1:0-5291 GCA_041656455.1 Sphaerochaeta sp.
CCTACGGCCTCGCCGTTGAAAAAGGGGAAGTTCTCCTGCCCCCGCTGAATCGTAGGCCAGCACTCTTTGTAGACAGGGATAATCATTCGTATCTTGAGGTTCCAAGCCTCACCGATCTTACTGTGACCATTGATGGTACTCCGTACGCCCACGGGGTCGGGTGTACCTTCTATCAACGTAATAGCGAGCGGTGCACCCCCGAATCATCCAACACCGAGATCATCATCGTTGGACGACGGGTCGTTGCCGTAAAGAAAGGCGGCAACACCCCCATTCCGATGGCGGGCTTTATTATCAGCGTTGAAGGGGAGGTCACGATTGATAATCCACGTGTGACCTATGGGGGGTATGAGCACATTGAGTTTGCCATCCAAGTAGGCCCTTCAATGGTCAACGAAGGGAAGATTGTTGAGAGCCTCTGCTGTCCGTTCTTTGATTCGGCGTGTGATACAGTTGCCTTCCCCCCAACCGTCTACCCGTTAGACTTCAATACAGGCCGAGCGGGGCGAATCATCTTGGGGACAAACGCCTTAGGCGAGCCAATTCTCGGTTGGGCCGAAGGGGCGAACAAAGCCGAGTACATCCCAGGAAAAGGAAGCCGAGGGTGTTCGCTGTTAGAGCTAGCTCAATTCTGCGCCGAGCAAGGGTACACGAACATCGTGAACCTCGATGGGGGAGGATCAGCGCAGCTCTTAGTCGATGGGGTGCGGAGTTTAGAGATCTCCGACCGAACCCTCTTTGACGAAGAAGCAGAGCGACCCGTTCCGCGGGTGTTAGTGCTTAATCAGTAAGACCAAAGAGGAGGTTTAAGAAGTTCGTCCCACTCTTGGTTTTAAAGTGCTTTACTCGAACGTTTTTAATCGTCTCAAGGGTGGAGCCTTTCTCTTCAAGGTTTACCAGAAAGTCGCTTTCGATGAGGATTTGGTAATCAAGGCCATCGACTTGGTCGAGAGTGTGGTGATGACCTACTAAGAAGGCGACGCGCGCTGTTACCTCTTCAGCAAAGCCGAGCTCAGTAAGTAAGGCTGTTGCAAGTGGAATTCCTTCTTGTTCCTGTAGGGGTCCTTCACTGGAGTTGTACTTCGCCAAGCTCGCCTTGATGCCAATATCATGCACTAACGCTGCCGCTTCAATGAGGAAGTGCGTCTCTTTATCAACACCCTCACTTTCGGCGATCATCTTCGCCCAGTTGTGGACTTTGAGGGTGTGGACGATTCGCTTCGTCGTGGGGCTATCGTATTCAACCATGCGCTCAAAGAGGCGGGTAAGCTGGTCCATTACACCTCCCGAGGATCGATGTCTGCTTCGTAGTCGATCCCATCATACCCAAAGCCGTGAATGTGATCATACTCCTCTTGAACAAGGGAAAGGTTTCCTAAGACAAGACTCTTTCCTTCCTCTTGAAGGTTCCACCGTCGGGTAACTTCAGCTTGGATTTCTGGGTCCATCTCCCAATCATCGATTCGGATTCGTCCTTCACGATCGGTAGGTACTTCTTTGCCTGTGTAAAGGCGGTCGGTAAAGAGGCGCCAGATCTGTTCAGTACACTGCTCGTGGACTCCCCTTTTGCTCATCACATCATAAAGGAGGGCCATATACAACGGCACTACTGGGATAACTGCTGATGCTCGGGTAACGAGCGCTTTGTTTACTGAGACGTACGCATTCAATGTTGAAGAGAGCACTCTCGCTGTGTGCTCAAGATCTTCCTTTGCTTTGCCAATCGTCCCTTCCCGGTAGACGGGATAGGTGAGCTCAGGTCCGATGTACGAGTAGGCAACGGTCGTAGCGCCATTAGACAGGAGGTCCTTGTTCTTGAGGTACTCAATCCAAAGCTTCCAATCCTCCCCACCCATTACCTTCACCGTCTCTGCCACTTGTTCGCCACTAGCGGGTTCGATTGTTTCTTTGGTAATTGTCGGATCATCTAAGTTCACCGAGAGGGCGGTAAATGGCTCGCCAATAGGCCTTAGGACGGAGCGATAGGTAACTCCACTAGTGGGGTCGATACGTAGGGGACTAGCGAGGGAGTAGACAATAAGGTCAACTTGACCAAGCTCTTCTTTAATGAGGTTCGCTGTCGCCTCTTTAATCTCCGTACTGAAGGCGTCGCCAAAGACACTTAGCGCCTTAAGGCCTGCGTTGTGGGCGTGTTCTTCAAAGACGCGGGTGTTATACCACCCCGGGGTAGCGGTCTTCTTTTCACTCGGCTCGCGCTCAAAGGAGACGTTGATCGTATCAGCACCACCACCAAAGGCAGCGACGATCCGCGAAGAGAGGCCGTAGCCGGTAGAGCCGCCAACGACTAAGACGCGCTTGGGCATCAGGGTGGTTGGTTTTTTGTACTTCGCATCCTTTGTGTTTCTAACCCAGGCGATCTGCTCTTCAACTGAGCGCCGGCACCCTTGGGGGTGGGCGCTCAGTGAGACGTTTCGAAGGACCTTTTTTGTAATAACCATCTTACTTCGCTCCTTGGGCGATTACGCACATCCAGCTCGCCTCGGCGGCGATCTCCCCATCGACGGTGATCGTGCCTTTTTGGCGAAGGATCATCTGCGAGACGCGAACGTTCTCAACGTTGATGATCGCCTCATCGCCGGGCTTCACTTGGGCGCGGAACTTCGCCTTCTCAACGGTGGCCAACACAAAGAGGGTGCCAAGGGGGATGATTCCCGCTTGGCCTAAGCCCGCTCCCCCCGCCTGGGCCATCGTCTCAATAAGGATGACCCCCGGAACAACGGGGTAGGAGGGGAAGTGCCCTTGGAAGAAGAAGTGATCTTCACTGAAGACCCTCCGAGCGAGGGTGTGCTGCTCATCAGCTTCAAGAATCTCATCAATAAACAGAAAGGGATCGCGGTGGGGTAGTAGTTCTTGGGGGCTTAACATTCCATTCACTCCTTAAACGAGGTAAAGACAAGGACTCCATTGTGGCCACCAAAGCCGAGGGAGTTGCTCATCGCATAGCGTATCGTACCACTTCGCCCAACATTCGGTACATAGTCTAAATCCATTCCCTCATCTCTCTCATCGAGGTTAATCGTTGGAGGAAGGTATTGATCGCGGAGCGCTAAGAGACAGATGATCGCCTCGACGGCTCCTGCGGCGCCAATTAAGTGACTCGTCATACTCTTTGTTGAAGAGACAGCAAGGCTCTTAGCGTGCTCACCAAAGACCGTTTTAATCGCCTTCGTTTCCATTGAGTCATTCGCTTGGGTGGACGTTCCGTGGGCGTTGATGTAGTCGATTTCATCGACTCTTGCCCCACTCATTTCCTGAGCTGCTTTCATCGCTCGAGCGGCGCCTGAGCCATCGGGGTCGGGGGCAGTGAGGTGGAACGCGTCACACGTCATCGAGTAGCCGACGACTTCACCTAAAATTGTGGCCCCACGCTTTTGGGCGTGCTGTAGGGATTCAAGGACGAGGATACCCGATCCTTCCCCCATTACAAAGCCACTGCGATCCTTATCAAAGGGCCTACTTGAAGCGGTGGGATTATCATTGAACTTTGTTGTTAACGCTTGAAGGCGACAAAACCCAGCCACCGCTAGCTGGGTGATCGCCGCCTCAGTTCCGCCCGTGAGAGCGACGTCCACAAGACCAAAGCGGATTTGATGAAACGCCTCCCCGATCGCATCGGTTCCCGATGCGCACGCAGTGACGGTGGTGTGGGCGGGCCCTTTGAAGTTGAAGAGCATCGCGAGGTTTCCCGCCGCTTCATTACTAATAAGCTTAGGGATGGTAAGGGGGGCTACCCGACTCGGCCCGCCATCAAAGAGCTTTGCCATATTCTCTTCAACGATCTCAAAGCCTCCAATACCGTTGCCGAGGAAGATTCCACTGCGGTAGGGGTCAAACGCCCCTTCGGTAAGATTCGCTTGGAGAATTGCCTGAGCTGCAGCGTGGGCGGCGTACTTGGTAAAGTCCGCCATCGAGCGCAGTGCTCGCTTATCGACTAGGTCGGAGGCATCAAAGTTTGTTACTTCACCTGCGATTTGTGCAGGGTAGTCAGTGGCATCAAACTTTGTCAGTTTTCCAATCCCGCTTTTGCCTGCTTTGATATTCGACCAAAACTCATCAACAGAGTGGCCGAGGGGATTTACCGTCCCCATTCCCGTTACAACTACTCGGTTCATTATCTCCTCCTACATCGCCATTCCGCCATCGACGGGGAGAACAACCCCGGTGATGTAGGAAGCTTCATCAGATGCTAAAAACTTCACTGCATGGGCTACGTCCGCCGCTGATCCCATTCGAGCGAGGGGAATCTGGGTATTGATTACATCTTTCGTTGCATCGCTGAGGCCCTCGGTCATCGCGGTATCGATGAAGCCTGGGGCGATGACGTTGACTCGTACGCTCCGCGTGGACACTTCGCGGGCGAGGGCTTTGGAGAAGCCGATGATGCCCGCCTTGGAGGCGGCGTAGTTTGTTTGTCCGCCGTTACCCATGATTCCTACAACACTTGAGATGTTGATGATTGCCCCAAAGCGCTGCTTCGTCATAATACGGCTGACTGTCCGAGAGGTGAGAAAGACACTGGTGAGGTTCACCGCTAAGACATCATCCCACGCCTCATCCTTCATCCGCATAATTAACCCATCGCGGGTGATGCCGGCGTTATTTACCAAGAGGTCCAACGTATGGGCTTCTTCAATGACGCGAGCTAAGGCACGCTCGACTTCTTCGCGCTCGGCGATATCACAGCTGATGTGGTGGAGGTATTCACTCTGTATTTCACTGTTTGGTGTTCGACTGAGGTACCACACCTCGTAGTTAGCACCTAAGAGCTCTTGGATGATGGCAGCGCCAATGCCTCGCGAGCCACCGGTGATAAGGGCGTGTTTCTTTGTATTCATACGGTCCTTCCTTTTTCTAATGCGTGAATTGCCGCCTCACTGCCTAAGGGTAGGCAAGCAAGGCGGTCTTTAACGAGGTTGGTTAAGACACTGCCATAGCCAACCTCCCCGACGATTGTCTCTTCGCGGACTAAGGATTGAATCGTCTCGATTGTCTTTGTCCACCGCACCGGCTTTGCAAGCTGGGCGGCAAGTGTAGCTTTTGCTTCGCCGGCGGTGGTGATGGGCTTCCCATCGACTGATGAGATGATCATTTCACTTGGGTCTTTAAAGCGAAGGTCTTTTATGGCCTCTTCAAAGTACGGAATCGCCCCTTCCATAAGCGGGGTGTGAAAGGGACCTGAGACTTTCAGGGGAATGATTCTTCGAGCTCCGTTTGCTTTAAGGAGCGCTTCAGCATCTCCGATCGCTTGAAGGGTTCCGGCGATGACGACT
>JBBADN010000099.1:0-5225 GCA_041656455.1 Sphaerochaeta sp.
TGCGTTGAGTGTTACGGTTACACTCTATTTTGGTGGAGCTAACGAAGAGGTGAGTTCTTCATAGAGTTCTTTGTACGGACCGTCTAACTCAGCGGCCTTTATTCGCCCCATAATCATCGCTAGTTCATCAGTGGTGTATGGACCAGCTGTTGAAGGAAGGGCGAGGCCTTGGTGAATCGAAAGAAGGGCGAGCGCTTCATACTCAGGCGAATCTACACTGTAGATCTTTTGCATATTTGCCGCACTCAGCGGTATGTATAAGCCTATAAGGAGGCTGAGGAATATCATCAATCGGCGCACGGTTTTCCCTCCCATGGTCTCTTGTTCTATGACAGAAGTTTATACAATAATGAAGAAGTGTATAAGAGTTGCATGGTATCAAATCAAACAAAAGGGGCAGCTTTGAGAAGCTGCCCTTGTTGGATTATAAAGATCAATCACTTCACGGTGAGGCTGAGTGAAGTAGTAAACGTATCTCCATCCTCATCGGTGAGCGTCAGTGTGAGTGGGATTTCTGTTCCACTCGGTACACTCTTATCGATGATGAAGGTAAATGCATCGATTGGGGCTCTTGGGCCGAAGAAGCTGCGTTGATAGCTCGCTTCATTGCCTCGCAGGGTCCGCATACCTGGTTGGGGATCAAGGATCTGGATTCGATTATCCCCACTAAGAGTAGCTTTGATGTTCTTTAGGGTAAGATTGCCTTGGTTGCGGTAGGCGAAGGCGAGCGTTAGGGCGGTGTTCGTTGGAACGGCACTCTGGTTGTACGCAGTAAGACCAAGGTGGGTGAAACGGAGCTCTTTATACACTGGTTCAAAGAACACCCCATTGGCGGTCCGCTGATACGTTGAATCGGTGAGGATGGTGTTGGATTGACGATCGTACCATCCGACGAAGATCCTCGGATCATCTTCGGCGAGGCTTACTTGGGGAACAGTGAGGGCTTCATCAGTAGTGTAGAAATCGATGTTGTGCTCGGGGTCACTAAAGAGCGTGCCTTGCTCAAAGAGGGCGGACAGCGTTACATCGGAATCGGGCATCTCGATCGTATCACCAGGAAGGTACGTCGTTTTCCCATCACTAAAGCCTGCTAAAAAGCCAATGTACCTTGGGCTGAAGCGAATCGATGAGCGAGAGGGGAGACGAAGATTCGTTCCTGGTTTTTGGGTGAAGCGCTGGGTGTAGGCGTATTGGTACCCTTCGCCTTCAGCGTTGAAGTTGAGGGTAAGGGTAACCAAGGCGTTACTACTCTGGATTTGTACCTCGGGTTGCTTTGGGGCTTCTGATAGGGGGGCGGCAAACAGGCCAAGGGTCCCAATGCTGAGGGCAAACAAAAGAAGAAGGCTTGTTCGAATGATTCTCATATCGTTACTCCTTGTAATGAATCTAGTAGTAGTAATAGCAAACGCTGATTTCCCTGACAAGGTTGATGAATTAAGGTCCACAAAATCTCCACATATTCAGCGCTCATGGTGAAATAACGAGGATGTTTTTGATCCTAAAATTGAAGAACATACGACAGCTGAGGCGTTCCATCGTTCGTATTACACCGTCTCAAGTGCAGTTAATCGGTTCATTGAATTGGGAGTTTTAGTTCAATCAGGTGGGGTGAAACGGAGTCGGACGTTTAGGTACAAAGAGTACCTTGAAATCCTCAAAGACCGAACATGAGCGAGCGAGTTACCTATCTTGACACAAAGAAGAGCAAGGCGGTACTGTAGCGGTATGAATACTTGTTTCCACCATCATATCAGTGATGTAACGCTACCCGACCGGTGAGCTGTGGATTTTTGTACATACACGCCTCCGCTGTCGCGGGGGTTTTTTTGTAGGTAAGGAGGATAGAATGGGTGACGTATTACGTATTGCAATTCAGAAAAAAGGACGATTAAGTGAACAATCCCATGGAATCATCAAGCAGTGTGGGATCAAGTTTGGCGCCGATGAGCGAGTCCTCAAAGACCGGGCAACGAACTTTCCGTTGGAGTTTCTCTACGTCCGCGACGATGATATTCCTTCCTACATCCACGATGGCATTGCAGATATTGGCATCGTTGGCCGCAATGAGTACGACGAGCAGGCGATCGACCTCAGTGTTTTACGAGACTTGGGCTTTGCTGCGTGCCGCCTTTCAATTGCAGTTCCCCACGATACTCCGTACGGGGGATTAAAAAGCCTTGAAGGAAAACGAATCGCCACGAGCTACCCAACGATTTTAGGAACGATCTTGAAAGAAAAGGGAGTAGCTGCTGAGCTGATTACCGTCAGTGGAGCGGTTGAAATCACCCCCTTAGTTGGGGTTGCTGATGCGATCTGTGACCTTGTCTCTACCGGAGCGACGCTGGCGATGAACGGCTTAATGGAAGTGGAAACAATCTACCGCTCCTCAGCGGTCCTTATCGCCCGGAAAGAGTTAGGTTCAGCAATAAAAAAGGAGATCCTTAGGCGCTTCCTTCTTCGCCTCGATGCAGTGATGCACGCCGCTTCCTATAAGTATGTCATCTTTAACCTCCCGGAGGTCCAACTTGAGGCTGTCGCCAAAGTCATCGGGGGGATGAAGAGCCCAACGGTGACAAAGCTCCTTGAACCGGGGTGGGTCTCAGTACAAAGTGTTGTCGCTGAAGATACCTTCTGGGAAGTCTTTGAGCAGCTTAAAGTCCTCGGGGCTCAGGGAATCTTAGTCACCCCGATTGAAAAGATGACGGAGTAGGTATGGCGTATTTACAACGATTTTATGATCCAACAGGGAAAGAGTTGAAGTCTTTCTGTGCTCGAAACACCCTCGACGGTGCTTCAGTTGCTACCCAAGTGCAAGACATCCTTTCGGCGATTAAGAAGGAAGGGGAAAAGGCACTACAGCGTTACAGTAAAGAGTTCGATGGTGTTACACTTGCTTCGTTAAAAGTAGGTGCCCAAGAGTTTGCTGAGGCAAGAACGCTCGTCAGTGATGACCTAAAAGATGCAATTAATATTGCAGCAGCGAACATTCACACTTTTCACAGCGAGCAACTAAGCCAAGGTGAGAGTATTGAAGTGATGGAGGGGGTGAGCCTATGGCGGAAGATCGTTCCCATCAAGCGCGTTGGCCTCTACATCCCCGGAGGAAGTGCGCCGCTTTTTTCTACTGTTCTAATGCTCGCTATTCCTGCTCAGATCGCTCGGTGTGAATCCATCGTCATCTGCACTCCCCCAAACAAGGAGGGAAAGATTCACCCAGCGATTCTCTACGCTGCCGAGGTGTGCAACGTTAAAACAATCTTCAAAGTTGGCGGAGCTCACGCCATTGGGGCGATGGCGTATGGAACGCGGTCGATTAAAAAAGTCGATAAAATCTTTGGTCCGGGGAATCGATTTGTCACTGAGGCAAAAACCCAAGTGGGCTCATCGGCGTGTGCAATTGATCTTCCTGCAGGCCCAAGTGAAGTGATGGTCGTCGCCACAAACGCTACCTCCCCTCGCTTTGTTGCCAGTGATCTTCTCAGTCAAGCGGAGCACGGCCCCGATAGCCAAGCGATGGTTGTTCTCATCAGTAATGATCCTGATGGATGGATTGATTCGCTGGAAGCACAGTTGAGCGCCCAAGTAAAAGATCTCAGTCGCAGTGAGTACGTTGAGCACTCCTTAGCTGGAAGTAAGATTGCCGTGGTGTGGGATCATCATGACGCCATCAACGTCGTTAATGCGTACGCTCCTGAGCACCTGATTATCAATACCGCTGATGAGCGAGGAGATGAAATCATTATGTTCTTCACCGAGAACGCGGGTTCAATCTTCCTTGGCCCGTATAGCCCTGAATCTGTCGGCGATTACGCCAGTGGAACGAACCACACCCTTCCCACTGGGGGGTGGGCGCGTTCAGTAAGCGGGGTATCGGTCGATTCTTTTATCAAGAAGATTACTGTTCAAAAGCTGAGTGAAGAGGGACTGAATATCTTGGGTCCAACGGTACACACAATGGCTGTAGCCGAAGAGCTAGAAGCGCACGCCAACGCGGTTGCTGTGCGATTGGAGAAGAAGCGATGAAAGAACTACTCAGGGATAATATTGCCAACCTTACGCCGTACTCCAGTGCTCGAACGGAGTTTACGGGAACAGCGAGCGTCTTTTTAGATGCGAATGAGCACTACCAAAACTTCGTTGAGCAAGCGGGGGCGAACCGCTACCCTGATCCAAGGGCAACGCTTTTACGCAAGAAGATTGAAGAAGTCCTCGCTCTTCCCTTTGAGAATACCGTAGTAGGCAGTGGCAGCGATGAGGTCATCGACAACCTCATTCGCGCCACCTGCACCCCAGGCAAGGATTCGATTCTTCTGCTCGGTCCTACCTACGGAGCGTATCGAGTCTTCGCTGATATTAACGACGTTCGGGTTGACGAAGTGCCTCTTCTTCCTTCCTTTGAAATCGATCTTCCTGCACTGCGGGCATTTTTAACCGAAGAGAAACAACGGCGAAGGGAAGGGCGGCTTAAAATTATCTTCCTCTGCTCGCCGAATAACCCCACTGGAAATAGTTACTCCCTCGAAATAATGAAAGAGATTCTTAGTCTCTTTGATGGGCTGCTCGTTGTGGACGAAGCGTATATTGATTTTAGTGACCATGAAAGCGCTGTTTCATTACTGAGTGAGTATGAGCGCCTCGTTGTTCTTCGGACGCTTTCTAAGGCGTGGGGGCTAGCCAGCGCCCGCGTTGGAATTGGTATTGCCAGGGCCGAGCTCATTGAAGTCATTAACCACATCAAGTATCCGTATAACCTTGGCACTCCTGCTCAGGCCCTCGCTGTGAAGGCGTTGGATAATGCAGCGGCAGTTTATTCCAGTATCGCGGTGATCAAAGAGGAACGCAGTCGATTAACAGAGCGCTTAGCTGAGCTTGGGTGTGTTACTGAAGTCTACCCCAGTGATGCAAACTTTCTCCTTCTTAAGGTTGATAATGCAAACCGCCTCTACAGCTTTTTAGCCCAAAGTGGGACGATTATTCGTAATCGGACAAACGAGCGGTTATTAGAAAACTGTGTTCGCATTACCATAGGCAGTAGCGAAGAGAACGACGCCCTCCTAGAGGGATTTAGTGAGTATATGAGGAAGTACTATGCATAAGAAGATTCTGTTTGTTGATCGCGACGGGGTAATCTGCGAAGAAGGGCAAATCGATACCTTTGAAAAGATTCGCTACATCCCTGGCGTCTTTGGCGCCGTAAAGCGCCTCGTCGATTCCAACCAATGGTA
>JBBADN010000100.1:0-5210 GCA_041656455.1 Sphaerochaeta sp.
AGCGTTTGTTTGCCCACCGCATCTTCTAAGAGGCTGATGCTCTCTTTGCGGATGATGTAGAGGATGTGGTTGAACGAGTCGAGGATGACGGTGTAGAAAGAGGTCTCTTCTTCAGTAGCAACTAATGTTGCTGGTTCTTCGCCGCTTTCTAAGTACGCCGCTTTTGCTTTGGCGGTCGCCTGGAACGGGGTAAGATCCCACAGCTCAAGATCGTACGCTGTCTCTAATTCTTCTTCAATTGAATCAGGGAGGCGATAGAAGAAATCAATGCCAGTGAGCTCTTCAACGTCCCGAACGCTCATCGCAAATTCGCTGACATCTGCCTTTGAGCCTTCATTGGGCAGAACGAATCCAATCGCTTTCAGTAGTGGCTCTTCGTAGTCGAGGATGACTTTGTAGTAAGAGTTAGGAACAGAGACTTCATTCTTTCCAATCGTCTTATACGGCCCATCGGTTAACACCGGGCCAGTGACAACATAAATGGAGCGATCGGTTTCAGCGAAGTTGCGAACTACCGCTTCAAGGGTTGCCCAGATGCCTCGGTTAAACTGAGGTTCCTGTGGGCTCATGTTTGACATAAAGAACGAGCCACTCATCGCCTCGTCACTTCGAACAAGGTCCGCGGCGGGGATTAAGTGCCCGCGGTCGTAGCCAGATGAACGGTAATCATCGAGGGTAGCCGAGCCGGTGGGAATTGAAGGGTCGGCACGGAAGTTGTCCTTCCGGTTAGCCTCACCGTATAGATCTGCTCGAGTAAGCTGGTAGGCGACCCACGACGGCTGCTCATGTTCTTCTTCGTAGCGAAGGGTGTAGCCCGGGTGAGAGACAACGATCGCCCCTTCTTCATAGTACGGGAGCTCCAAGTCGGGAATAACCGTTGCCTCACCAGTGAATCTATACGTCTCCTCACTTGGGGCAAATAGAATCGTTAAGACCCAAAGAATGAGGAGGATGATAAGCAACAACAGGAGGTGCTTCGTGCGGTTCTTTTTTACTGGTGATTTCTTTGCCATGAAGACAACGTAGCTAAAGCCTCCACTTGTGTCTATAGGTACTTCCATCACCTTCGTTGATAGAGTAAGGTTGCTCTATGAATTCACTTCTTCAATTGGGAATTATCTTTGCCTTCACATACGGTGGTGAATTGATTAGCTCTGCTCTTTCACTACCCATCCCCGGTTCGATTATCGGGATGTTCCTCGCTCTCATAGCCCTGCTTACTGGCGTTTTAAAAGAGCGCCACATCGATAAAGCGGGCGATTTTATACTCACAAATATGACGCTCTTCTTTGTTGCCCCAGGTGTCGGACTCTTAGCACACACCGATCTCTTGGGTTCAATCTGGGTTCAATTATTTTTAGTGAATTTTATATCTTTTTTCCTCTGTTATCTGGCGACAAGCTGGAGCGTTGTTGGGGTGAACTATCTAAGACGGAGGGTGCTCCGTGGCTAATGCGTTCTTTGGCTTAACTATTACAATTTTTGCACTTGAAGCGGGAAAATGGATCAACAAGAAAACAAAAAGTTCTTTGGCGAATCCCTTACTCATTGCGATGATCCTCGTCATCGCATTTCTCTATCTTTTTAAAATTCCCCTTGAAGCATATGAGCTTGGCGGTTCGATTCTCACCTTCTTCTTTCCACTTGTCACAGTTGTCCTAGCGCTCTCAATCTACCGTCAGCGGGCAGTTTTAAAAGAGTATTTTATTCCCATTGCCATCGGAACGCTCGTCGGTTCTATTGTAGCTATCAGTAGTGCAATTCTCTCAAGTAGACTCTTGGGCCTCGATGAACTCATCGTTCGTTCCTTAGCGAGCAAATCAGTAACGACCCCCGTCTCGGTAGCACTTACTCAGCAACTTGGAGGTCTTCCTGCTTTGACTATTGCATCGACAGTTATTACTGGGTTAACGGGGAATCTTCTTGCTCCATACATCGGCAAGGCCTTTGGCATTAAGGATCGAGTTGCCCATGGGGTAGCGATTGGGGCGTCTTCCCACGCCCTGGGGACGAGCAAAGCGTTTGAGCTTGGAGAAGTCGAAGGCTCAATGAGCAGTATTTCGCTAAGCTTCTCAGCGCTCTGGACTACGATTATACTTGCGCTTATTTTCTAGGCGGGCGGTAATCTTTGTCATGGGGACAAAGCCTTCGCCGAGGGCTTGATACGTTTCGTGGACGAACATAAATGCTTTGGGATCTTCTTCGTGCACGATGTGAGTGAGCTGGGCGATCTGCTGGTTGTGAACAACAGCCATGAGCATCGTTCGCTCTTTATCAGTGTAAATCCCCGTTCCGCGAATAAGGGTTCCGCCGTGCCGCAGTTCAACGATAATTCGCTTGCCAATCTTTTGGTAGTGTTCACTGACGATGTACGCTGTCTTTGCGTATCTCGTCCCCATGTTCATCACAACGTAGTTCACCATCTGACCTGAGAGGTAGAGGGTGATGATTGCAAAGAGGGCGCGCTCTAAGCCAAAGACAAGCGCCCCGGCGAGGATGATTAACCCATCGGCAAAGAAGAGGGCGGTTCCTAGTGGAAGCGGGGTGAAGTGACTGATGATCTGAGCAAAGATATCCGTTCCTCCGGTATTTGCTCCACTTTTCATCACAACCCCAATTCCTGCTCCAAGAATGACACCACCAAAGATTGCCGAAAGCAGCGTATCCATCCGGTCGATGTATGGTAAGACTCCTTGATACCCGCTGAGTTGCCCGAATAAACTCACCCATAGACTCAGAACAATCGCTCCGATAAAAGAGCGCAGGGCATACTTCTTGCCAAAGACAATGATACCGGTGATGAAGATTGGAATGTTTACTGCGATCATCACAAGGCCGGTATCAAAGCCAAAGAGATGGTAGAGAATTGTACCAATGCCACTTGCACCACCACCGGCAATTTTTGCCGGGGTGATGAAGAGGGCGATTGCCGAGCCCGCCAAGGCGGTCCCGAAAAGGAAGAAAAAAAGATCTGCAAAAAACCGCTTAGTAAAAACGGATTGCTTCATGGTTACTTCCCAACAACTTCAATTAACGTTTGACGAACTGCCCCCGGTCCTTTGATCAGCTTTTCAAAGTAGGTCAGGACGAGGTCAGCGAGACCAATATCTAGTAAATCAACGCCCCAGATCGTCTCATCCTTCAACAGTGGGGTGAGTTGATCAAACGGGCCTTTCGATCCAAGAGAAATTCCTGCTACGAAGCTACTCGCTTCTTCAAGGCGCGGGTCGGGACTTGGGCTAAAGGGTTTGCCTTCATCATCAAGACCCATCAAATACCTGAGCCATCCAGCAAAGACGAGGGGGATGAGCCTAAGGTCGTGGACGTTAAGCTCATCTGAGGCTACATAGCTCTTAATTGTTTCACCAAAGCGGATAGCGAGCTTTTGGCTCGTATCGGTGGCGATGCGCTGAGGAGCATCCGGCATAAAGGGGTTGGGGAAGCGCTTATTGACTACTTCGTCGATGAACTTCTTCGGGTCAAGGATCTTTGGATCGATGACAACCGGCATCCCTTCAGTGTAGCCAATGCCTTCAACGAGGGCTTTGAGCTGGGGATCTTTCATCTCTTCACTGATCAGGGTGAAGCCGAGGATTGAGCCGTAAATTGCTAAAGCGGTGTGGAGGGGATTAAGACACGTAGTGACTTTCATCCGCTCAACGTTGTTGACTGTTTCGCGGTCAGTGAAGTACACCCCAGCGTGCTCAAGGGCAGGGCGGCCATTGGCGAAGGTATCTTCAATGACGAGGTACTCCGCCTCTTCGGCGTTTACAAAGACGGCGGTGTAGGTGTGCTTATCGGTGATGATAATCTCGGTGTTTCCAAATCCATCCGCTTTAAGCATATCAACGACTTTTGCATCGGGGCGGGGGGTAATCTTATCGATCATCGACCACGGGTAGGAAACGCTCTTATCTAAGTACGAAGTAAAGCCTGCATCGACGTGCTTCTTTTCAACCCATCCAGCAGCAATTGTCTTTACTGCTTCGGCGATCTTATCACCGTTGGCAGAGCAGTTATCCATGCTCACCAAGGTAAGGGGCGCCTTACTTGTTTGATAGCGGTGATAGAGGAGGGCAGTGACCTTGCCTAAGAACGTCTGGATTGAAGTGGGTCCATTGGCAATGTCTTCAGCGATCGGGGCAAATAGGGAGCCATCGTTCGAGCGAACTGCGTATCCTTTCTCGGTGATGGTGAAGCTCACCATCTGAAGGGAGGGGTTTGCAAAGACGTCTTTAAAGAACGCCCATTCCTGCGCAAACGAAGGGTCACACTTCGCTGCTGTAGCAACGGAGGCGATGACATCCTTTTCAATGGAGCCATCACTTTTGAGGGTCACCCCTAGGGTGAGGTTGTCGTTTTTGTTAAAGACATCATCGATGATTTGGTAGTCGAAGCCTTCGCCGACGATGATTCCGCTTGTTGCCTTCTTGGCGTTAAGCAGATCGTTTTGAAGGCGAGCAACGAAGATGCGGAAGATGTTTCCCGCGCCAAAGTGAACCCAGCGGGGGTTCGCCTTGGTCTCTTTGATCATCGCGTGGCGGTCGTATGAGGGAAGGGTATACCCTTTTTCTTCCCATACGCTGCGATCTAGGAGGTGTTTGTCAGTGAGAGTCATAGGTCATCCTCTATTTGAAGTAGGTTGGATAATGCTCCAACATAAATTCGGTCTCGGCGAGGAGTTTGGAGAGGTGGAGGTTCTCCAGTTCTAACAGCCGAGTTAGGTTGCGTTCAGTGATTGCTGTGATCATCGCTTTATGTTGGGCGACGATCTCAGCAGGGATCGATTCTTTGAAAAAGGAGAGGAGGCGAATTCGGCGGTAGTTGCCCCCTTGGGCAACGATGAGCTCCCAAATTCGGCCTAACTCAATTGAATTGAAAATGACGGCGTGAAAGGCGTCGTCCGCTTCAAGGAAGTGAACCCAGTCGCTCTTCTCAGTAGCTCGACTCTGCTCGTCGATCGCCCGGTTCATCTGGGCGATTTCATCGTCGCCAAAGCGAGTGATGAATCGACTGAGGGCACTGTGTTCTAAGCTTTTGCGGAAGAAGCGCTCCTCTTCAACGTGCTTAAGATCGATGAGGGCGACGCGGGTTCCCCGTTGGGGGTAGATATCAACAAGGTTGTTATCACTGAGGCGCAATAGCGCATCGCGCAGCGGCGAACGACTCACTTCGAGGTCCGCCGCTAACGCATCAAGATCGAGTTCTTG
>JBBADN010000101.1:0-5176 GCA_041656455.1 Sphaerochaeta sp.
CATATTTGCGTTTTATTGTCTAAATTGGATTTGCTCCCATAAAACAGGGGATACTTTTCCTCACATCGAAACAAAACACAAAAAAAGATAACTTTTTCTTGCGTTTTGACTTCAGGTGACCGATACTAATGGTACTAGCCGCCCGCACTCGGGCGATTCTATCCAAGGAGGAACTGAATGAAAAAGCTACTGATTGTATTGCTCGTTGTGGGTATGCTTATTACCCCACTCTTTGCCCAAGGCGCAAAAGAGGAGAAGAAAGTTGACAAGCTCGTTATCTACAGCGGAGCTGCTGAAGATGAGGCAGAAGCGTTGACGAAGAAGTTCAACGAACTACACCCTGAGATTAACGTATCCATCATCCGTGCTGGAAGTGGGGAGTTAGTCAACCGGATCTACAGCGAACAACCTCGTCCAGCGGGGGATATCCTGTTGATGATCGCTAAAGAGAACATGGAGCTCGCCTACGATTATTTAGCTCCGTATAAGAGTGTGAACCACGACAAGATTGACGCCTCGGTTCGCGACAACGCTGATGTTCCGCGTTTCTATGGATCTTCGATGCCGCTGCAAGCGATTATGATCAACACCAACTTGCTCAAGGCTGCTGACCGCCCTGTGGCGTGGAGTGACCTTACCCAAGCAAAATACCGCGGTGAGATCATCCTAGCGAACCCCGCCCTCTCTGGCTCAGCGTACGCTCAGCTGTACATGCTTGCCAACCTTTATGGAATGGAGTACATGGCTGCTTTGGCTAAGAACGCCGTCTTTACCGCCTCATCCACCACCGGACCTGAGTCCGTTGCCCGGGGTGAGTACGCGATCACCGTCACCGGTGAATCGAACATCGGTAAGTACATCGGCGAAGGCGCCCCAGTAACGTACGTCTATCCTGCTGAAGGAACTGGTGCTCGTTTTGATGCAACGGGGATCATCGCCAATGGTCCTAACTTTGAAGCAGCGAAGCTCTTCATGGACTTCATCACCAGCTTAGATGGGTATGAGATTATCCGCACCACCCGGAACCGCCGTGTTGTTACCACTGAACTTCCCGGGCCGGCGAACCTTCCCGCCCTTGGTGAAATCAAGCTCTTCCCCTACGACGACCTTGAAGCCGCTGCCCTTAAGGAGCAGTTAGTCACCGAGTTCTCGAATTTACTGTAGTTATTATCCACTGCCCGGGAAGACCCGGGCAGTACTATGCCCCAAGGAGCCACTAACGCCATGAGTCTGAGTTTGACGTACCACCAAGTAAACAAAGTGTTCGACCAGCATGCAAAAAACCCCGTGCATGCCCTAAAAGATGTATCTTTCACGATCGAAGAGGGGGAGCTCTTCTGTTTGCTCGGTCCTTCAGGGTGTGGCAAAACAACGCTACTTCGATCAACTGCCGGTCTTGAAACAATCACCAGCGGGCAGATCCTGTACGGTGAACGCGACATCACCGCCATTCCTCCGTTTCGACGGAACATCGGCATGGTCTTCCAGTCGTTCGCCCTCTACCCCCACATGAACATCTTCGAAAACGTCGCCTACGGCCTGAGGGTTCGAAAGACCCCCGAAGAGATTGTAAAGAAAAAAGTCACTGAAGTGATGGAGCTTGTTGGCCTTACTGAGGAGTTGAAGCGCAACCCATCCCCAACGGGCCTCTCCGGTGGTCAGCAGCAGCGCGTTGCCATTGCCCGAGCCCTGGTCTACGATCCAGATATTTTGCTCTTAGATGAGCCGCTAGCCAACCTCGATGCGAAGCTTCGGCGCTATATGCGAGCAGAGATTCGGCGCATTCAAAAGGCGACCGGTATTACCACGATCTTCGTCACCCACGACCAAGAAGAAGCGATGGCAATCGGTGACCGCCTTGCTGTCCTTAGGCGGGGAGTCGTTGAGCAGATCGGGACCTCCAATGAACTTTACACCGCCCCCAACGGTGCCTTCGTCTCGAACTTCATCGGTAAGATGAATTTCTTCAATGCAACATTAAAGAGTCCAACCGCCGCTCAAATCGATACAACACCTATTACCATCACTGCCAATGAAAAGAAGATCCGCTTTGCTTCAACCCCAAAGACAAACTCATCAGTTCTCATCGGAGCTCGCCCAGAGCAAATGGAAGTAGTAACTCAGAAGGATAGCGATGCCATTGCAGGGAAGGTGCAAATCATCCAACACCTTGGCCAAGTTGTTCGCTATGAAGTCGCCATCGATTCAAAGATTAGTCCAACAACGTTAGAAATCGATATGCCTCTGATGCTTGATGGGGTTCATGAACAAGATGACGTCTTTGTGAAAGTGAAAGAGGGCTTACCCTTCCTCTTTAGCGTGGAGGAACAGAACTGATGAAAGAAGCTACCCTCTTAGTAAAGAAGGAAAAACGGGATATTACTCCGTACCTCGTCTTCGCTATTCCCTTAGCATTCATGGCGATCTTCCTCATCTACCCGATGTTTATTACCCTCGCGCGGGCGTTTATGCCTGCGGGGAATAAACTCACCTTTGGCACCTTTTCGTTAAGTGGCTTCACCAAGTTTGGTGAATCGATGATGTACCGCAAGGCGCTGGTTAACTCCTTCATCGTCAGCTTAGCCGTCACGGCGTTTTGTATCATCATCGGCGTTCCGATGGGCTACTTCGTTGCCCGGGTGAAGATGCCTGGTAAGAACCTCATGTTGAGCTTAGGAATCCTTCCGATCATCATGCCTTCG
The DNA here is from genome assembly GCA_041656455.1 of Sphaerochaeta sp. Classification (GTDB taxonomy): domain Bacteria; phylum Spirochaetota; class Spirochaetia; order Sphaerochaetales; family Sphaerochaetaceae; genus Sphaerochaeta. The sequence goes on from JBBADN010000101.1 coordinate 2,703, forward strand.
TTTGTTGGGGCGTTCACGTGGGTCATTCTCCTCGGTCGCCAAGGAGTGGTTCGCCACTTCTTAAACATCGTCCTAGGACCGCTCGGTATTGAAGTGCCAACGATCTACGGAATGTTTGGGATGATTCTCTGTATGACACTTACGTACTACCCCTTCGTCTTTCAGCTCTCCTACGGGGCGTTTGCATCGGCGAACTCCCTCTTAGAAGAAGCGGGGATGTTGATGGGCGCCTCGCGGTGGTACATCTTCCGAACGATTACTTTCCCCTTAATTCTTCCAAGCCTCGGAGCGGGAGCACTCTTAGTCTTCGTCCGAGCGATTGGAAACTTTGGGATTCCCGCCATCATCGGCGGTGATAAGTACGTCCTACCAACATTAATCTACTTCCGGGTCAATGGCTTCTGGGATCTCAATGGGGCGGCGTCAATCGCCGTCATCAACGTGGCGATCACCGCGTTGGTTCTCTATTTACAGAAGCGGGTGATCAACCGCCACGAGTATGAGACGATCTCAGCAACCCACTCGGAGATTAAACAGCACGAAGGCTTGGCAATTCGAATCATCGCCATCGTCTACTGCCTCCTGGTGTTAATCATCAGCCTCCTGCCGCAGCTGACGATCATCGTCATGTCCTTCTACGAGAAGTGGACTGGTCTTTTCCCTCAAGGCTTTACCTTACGCAACTACATTCGAATCCCCACGTACTCCCACAAGGAGCTCTTTAACACCTTCTACCTCTCCATTGTCGCTACGCTTCTAGCGGCGGTACTTGGGTCGCTTGTTGCCTACATCACCGAGCGGAAGAAGCCAAAGGGCGCCGCCCTTCTCGATCTTTCGATTATGGCTCCCTTTATTCTGCCTGGGACGGTTGTCTCTGTATCACTGCTCTCCGCTTTCAGCGGCGCCTCAGTGATCGCCTTAGGCGGAACGTACACGATCATCATCATCTCCTACATGATCAGGCGGACGCCGTACGTCTATCGATCCGTTGCAGCGAGTTTATCGCAGCTTAACCCCTCACTTGAGGAAGCATCAACGATTGCTGGAGCGTCGTGGTTCTACACCTTCCGACGAGTCTCCGTGCCCCTCATCATGCCCGCGATCATCGGTGGATCAATCCTTACCTTAACGACGCTGCTCCAAGAGCTTTCAACGACGATTCTCCTCTACAGCCCTAAGACGCGAACTGTTCCAATTCAAATCTATGGCGCGGTTGCCGATGGCAAGCTCGGGGAGGCGAGCGCCCTCAGTGTCGTTTTACTGATCGTTGTCTTTATCATCGTCTATGCGATGAACCGCAAGCAAGGTAAGTCGATCGCCTCCTCCTTTAAGATGGGTTAGTGATGGAAGTGGAACGAGATTTCTTCCTCCATCACCTCTATTACCAGATTCTCCCCTTCTGGGATCGCGCCTTCGATCCCGAAGAGGGGGGAATCTTTACGTGTTGGACGAACGATGGGAAAACCCTCACCTCCACCGATAAGTACACGTGGAGCCAAGGACGGATGCTGTGGTGTCTTTCAAAGCTCATTGGCCACGATAGTCCAAAGAAAGAGTACTATTACCACGAAGGGCAGCGAATCTATGAACTCCTCGGCCGTGGTGCCATCCTTTCTGATCCCGATGAAGGAGTCGCGTTCCTCTTAGACAAAGCAGGAACGCCAAAGGGGAAAGAATTCTACACCTCCCTCTACGCCGATTGTTTCGTCAGCTCGGGCTTTGCCCGGTGGGGTGAAGCAACAAAGAACGAAGCGATTGTCAATGAGGCGTACACGCTGTATCAAAAAACCAAGGGCCTCATTGCGCGCGGCATCATTAAAAGCGAGCCGTATCCAATTCCTGCAACCCACCGCTCCCAGGGTGTTGATATGATCATGTGCAATACTGCTCATGAACTATCAGAAGCATTAAAAGCCTTTGACCCGAAAAGAAGTGAAGCGGTGAAGGAAGACGCCAAGCGTTACGCCCACCACATTCTCGACTTCTTTGTCGATAAAGGCACCCACCAACTTCGTGAAGTGGTGAACCTCACCAACGGTGAAACCACCCTCTTAGAGCGCCACCGCAATCCGGGTCACACCCTTGAGTGTCTGTGGTTCATCCTCGATGTACTCAATGACGAGCGAATTGATGAAATGATCCCTCTTCTCCTCACTGCCCTCGAAGAAGGGTGGGATGATGAGTGTGGGGGAATCTATCGCTACATCGATCGTGAGGGAGGAGAGCCAAGAGGAGAACGAGAAGATGATGCGTTCTCCACCCTCATCGCCGAGACGTGGGATTATAAACTGTGGTGGGTCCACGTCGAAGCCCTCTATGCTCTCGCCCGCTTTACTACAGTGAGCCATGATCCTGCTATTAAGCAGTGGTATGAAAAGGTACAGGAATATACCTTCACCACCTTTCCCGCCAAGGAAGAGGCGCTGGAGTGGATTCAAATTAGAAAAAGAACTGGGGTGCCACAAGAGCGAGTG
>JBBADN010000102.1:0-5142 GCA_041656455.1 Sphaerochaeta sp.
TGCCGGGTGGTTCATCATCAAGACAGTCGACACCCTTGTTCGACTCATTCCCTTCTACGCCGATAAAATCGTTTCCCTCGACCGCCTTCTAACAGGCTTTGCAAGTAACTTCGTTGAAATCCCCCCGTCAACCAGCCTTCTCTCCCTCCTGCCAGTTAACTGGTCGAACTTAGCGATTAGCAGTTTGACGCAGATCTCCAACAAGTTCTTCTCCATTACTAAAGTCGCCCTCTTAGTCTACATCTTCTTCCTCTTCCTTCTCCTTGAACGCCAGAGTGTTATTCCTAAGCTCCTAGCTGCGGTTCCCCAAGGTAAGGGGATGAAAGTTGCGGTGATGTTTGAGCGGATCACCCGCCAAATCTCCAAGTACCTCCTTTTGAAGATCGTCATCAGTTTCTTTACTGGATTGCTCTTCTACCTTACCGCCCTCCTCACCGGCTTAGACTTACCCTCGCTGTGGGGAGTCCTCGCCTTCGTCTTTAACTTTATTCCTTCGATCGGAAGTGTTTTTGTAACGCTCTTGACGATCTTTATGGCGCTCGTTCAGTTTGCCCCAAACTGGACGAACGTGATGTACGTTGCCCTTTTAACGATTAGTACTCAGATGATTCTCGGTAACATCATTGACCCCCGCCTCCAAGGAGGACAGCTCAACCTCTCCCCGTTCATGATCCTTGTCTCCCTTTCGCTGTGGGGATACATCTGGGGCATCGTGGGAATGTTCATCGCGGTTCCACTAACGAGTGTGATGCAGATCCTCTTTGCGAACATTAAGAGCCTCAGACCCTTTGCAATTATGATCAGTAGCGGCAAGAGTTATCAGCGGGAGCGGGCCAGGCAAAAGACGCTGCGCAACTACGAGCGCCGAACAAAGGGCCAACGGAGCGTTGAGTCAACCGGTGAAGAATCAGAAAGTAGTAGCAGTGAAGACTCAATGGCGAAAGAATCGGTGAATATGGGTGACTTCGTCCTCCCGGAGCAGTTTGGCGAAAAGAAGTGATTGATTATCCCCTCCTCACTGAAATTGAAGCACACCAATACCTCTTTAATGAGGTCCCTTCGGATTCGCTCTTCATTGAAACAATTACAGAGTTCTATCAAAGACACGGGCGGCCCTTCATCTTCCGAGAGGAACACGATCCGTACTCCGTCCTCCTCAGTGAAGTGATGCTTCAGCAAACCCAAACCGCTCGGGTAATTGAAAAGTACCGCCTTTTTAAAGATCGATGGCCGGGCTTTAAAGAGCTTGCTGAAGAGGGCCTTGATGAAATTCTTCGAGCGTGGAAGGGCCTAGGGTATAACCGGCGGGCGCTTTACTTAAAGAAGAGCGCCGAGTTAACCCGAGCATGGAATTGGACGATTCCCAACGACAAAGCAGTCATGCGCTCTCTTCCTGGGGTAGGCAAAGCTACAGCTGCAGCACTTTTGGCGTTCAGCTACCAAGAAAAAGCGATCTACCTTGAAACAAATATCCGTCGAGTTCTCCTTCACACCTTTTTCCCTGATGAGACAAACGTCCACGACCGAGTCTTAGAGGAAGTACTGGTCCGCCTCATTGGGCGGATCGATGATCCTCGCTCGTGGTACTACGCCTTGATGGATTACGGAGTCCTCTTAAAAGCCCTTATTCCCAACCCCAATACGAAAAGTGCCCACTATACAAAGCAAAGCCCCTTTGAAGGCTCAAAGCGGCAGGTGCGCTCAGCACTGCTGCACTACCTTGCCGAAGAGGGATCGTCTTTAACAGAAACTATTGAAGAGGCACTCAGTGGGTATAAGAAGGAGTACCTTCAGCAATCGATCGATGAGCTCCTTACTGAAGGGTTTTTAGTCACCGATGGTGGTGTCCTTTCGATCCGCGAGTAGATTTCCACCCATTCCCAGTAACATCAACAGCGCCCCGATAAAGAGGGCGGGGGAGAAGACGCCCAAGAAAATGACGTCGATCGCAACGGAAGCGAGGATTTGACTCGCCGAAAGAAGAAGGGCGGAGTAAATGGCCGGCAGTTTCACGATAACAAACGCCGTTGAGATGAGCACCGTCACCGACAGAACACCCCCGGCGATAATTTGAATGAAGGGGACTGTCGGGAGGATTGTAAAGCCTTCGAGGGTCGCCTTTGCCTGGGTAAGGAAGTAAAAAGGAATAGCTGCAGTTAAGCCGGCGATGTACGTTTGGAAACTCGCCCGCATCGGACCTTTATAGATGGCGAAGGTGGAGTTCAGAATCATTTGAGTGATCGTAATCGCCCCGGCGGCGAACGCCATAAGGATGTACAGTGGTGAGTAGGAGCCCACGCCCATCGTCGCCATCACCGCGATTCCAATCCCACTGATCGCTAAGCTGATCACCTTCTTCAGTGAAAAGGAGCGCTTCTCCATTCCAAGCCACCCGTTTAGGTCAAAGACTAACGATGCCACGGATTGACCAAAGACCGTCAGCGCCATCGCCAATGATGCCCCTAAGGCGGTGAAGGAGAAAAAGTTGAAGTTAAGAATAATTACCCCGAGCATTCCACTGAAGTACAGCGGTAGGGGAGCTTTTTGTTTCGGGCCAACGATCGCCGGTCGCTTACGCCCAAAAAAAAGAATCAAGGAGACGAGACAAAGGCCGATGACGTGGTTTACCAGAAGGCTTACTCCCATCGTTGTTGCGTGGCCGAGGGCGGTATTGGCAACCACCATGACAGAGATAATCGCACCGGTGAGCCCATCGAGGGCGAGGTATAATCCTTGATTCATGGCTTGAGTCTACTTCGTTAACGCTTGTCATGCTAGAGGGTACACTTTACAATGCGTTCATGTACGAGCTTCTCTTAAAAAAGGCAATGCCCCCTGGTTCCCTGGGTGAGCTCGGTGAGCTGGCGATTACTCTTGGGGGCTTCTATAAGCGTCCACTTCAAACGTTTTCTCTTCTCTTATTTGCCGGTGATCATGGAATCTGTGGCGAAGAGGTGACGCACAGCCCTCAAGAGATTACCCGCCAACAAACGAAGAACTTTGCCTCCGGTGGGGGAGCGTGCGCCCTCTTTGCCAAGATTAATGGCGCCCAGTTATCCGTCATTGACGTTGGGGTGAATGGAACGTTTGATCCTGAGGATCACGTCCTTGATTATAAAGTAGGCTTTGGAACGAAGAACTTTCTTCACCAAGCTGCGATGAGTGAAGAGGAAGTTGCCCAAGCGATCGAAGCAGGGCGAGTAATTGTGCGCCAAGGAAGAAGTGACCTCATCGGATTTGGCGAAATGGGGGTGGCGAATACCACAAGCTCATCGGCGATGATCGCTGCGCTTTTGGATGTTGATCCCGCCCTTGTTACGGGAAAAGGCTCAGGCCTGAGTGATGAAGAGCTTAAGCATAAAATTGATGTGATCAAACAGGCGTTAGCTCTTCATCCTAGGCGCGATGGAGGGAGTGTGCTTCAATGCTTTGGTGGCTTTGAGCACGCCGCAATCGTTGGCGGCATCTTAGAAGCGCACAAACTACATAAGCCAATCCTCTTAGATGGCTTTGTCGTAGGAGCGGCGGCCCTTGTTGCCACTCGACTAGATCCATCGGTGAAACAGAACTTCATCTTTGCCCACCGCTCTGCGATGGAAGGCAGTGATTTACTCCTCAAGGAACTTGGGTGTACGCGACCGATTTTAGATTTAGGAATGCAACTTGGCGAAGGAACTGGGGCGTTAACGGCGTGGCCAATCGTTAAACAAGCGAGCCACATCCTCTTTGACATGGGGGAGTTTGAAGAAGCAGGGGTGACGAACTCAACGAAGATCCTCCAAGAAAAGGGTCTTATATGATTCGCCTCGGAAGTAGCAGCTACATTATTGAGGCGGGCCTCATTGAAAACGTTCGGTATCTCGCTGCGTTTATCGATGACGTTGAGCTCGTCCTCTTTGAAACTCCTACTCATTCCAACATCCCCACCCAAGGTGAGCTCGCCGAGCTAAACGCCTTAGCAAAGGAGCACAACCTGACCTACACCGTCCACCTTCCGATGGAAACGTATCCTGGTTCATTAGATGAAACGGTTCGAACTTCCTCGGTTGAATTCATCACTCGAGTTCTTGAGCTTACCGGCGTACTGAACCCCTTTGGCTATATTCTTCACTTTACCCCCGAAGGCTATGGGCCAATTCCTGCAAACGATGTTCAACAGTGGAAGAGTCAGCTGTATAGAAGTAGTGAAGAGATCCTTCGGCGAAGTGAGATTAATCCCCGCCAAATTGGCATTGAAACACTCAGTTACCCCTTAGCACTCGTCGATTCAATCATCGAGGAGTTTGATTTTGGGGTGACAATTGATATCGGACATCTGCACTTACTCGGCTATGATGTGAATGACCACCTCACTCGATACCTAGATCGAAGCCGAATCTTTCACCTTCACGGGATTGAAGAGGGGGTTGATCACAAGGGTTTAGACCGGGGGGATCGGGTAAAGATTGGTGAGTTTTTAGATGTAATTGAACGAGTAGATGATTCAGTAGAGCGGGTGATCACCCTTGAGGTGTTTGATCAAGAAAGCTTTGAAGGATCGATGGGAGTACTCCATGAGCGACGTAAAGAGAAAAAGAGTGACGTTGGTAATCGGGGGCGGACGAAGTGGGAAGTCCTCTTGGGCTGAACACTACGCCCAAAGCCTTCCTTCGCCGAGGGCGTACCTAGCAACTGCCGAAGGCTTTGATGATGAAATGAAGGCGCGCATCGCCGCCCACCAAGAGCGGCGGGTAGGCGCCTTTACTACCATTGAAGAGGCAATAGAAATAGGGCAGGCGATCGCCAATCTTTCAGGAGAATACTCGGTCTGCCTCATCGATTGTCTGACTGTGTGGCTGGGTAACCTCCTCTATCATGAAAAGGATCTAAAGAAGTACCTCACGGACTTCTATGACGTCCTTGCTAATCCCCCGTGTGAGCTTGTTATCGTCACAAATGAAACAGGCCTTGGGATCATTCCAGGAGACCAGATGAGTCGAGTCTTTCGCGATGAGGCGGGGTGGATGAACCAACGAGTAGCCCAATTAGCCGACCGCGTCATCCTCCTCGTTGCTGGAATTCCCCTCGCCATTAAAGGAGAACTACCATGAGCTTAGCAATGGCGATTCGCCTCTTAACGCGCATTTGGATTCCTGGCAAAGA
>JBBADN010000103.1:0-5093 GCA_041656455.1 Sphaerochaeta sp.
GTGCCTTAATCGTGAAGCGGAAGGTTTCGGGGGTATCATTGTTGTACTCATCAACCGTTGCGCTATCGGGTAAGCCATAAGAAGCACTACCAAGAGACCAAAACCACTGATCGACTTCAACAGTGTTGAGCCGTTGGGCGTACTGCGCTAAATACGAGTCCTTTGAATGTGCTTGATACAGCAATCCCTCCCACGATGGGTACTTCCAGGAGCACGTTCCAAGATAGAGCATTACCCTTTTACTGCTCCTGCAACAACGCCTTCAATAATGTAGCGCTGGGTAAAGATGTAGAAAACGATAATGGGGACCATCGCTAAGACGAGCATCGCCATCATCGCACCCATATCCACCGCTCCATACCCTCCACGGAGGTATTGGATGGCAACTGGAATTGTCTTGTACTCCGTTCCGATTGTGAGGTACGGAAGAAGGTAGTCGTTCCAAATCCACATTGCATTTAAAATTGCGATTGTGATCGCAGTGGGCTTAAGCATTGGGAGTACCACAAGAAAGAACGTCTGTGGCGGTGAGGCTCCATCAATGAGAGCCGCTTCTTCCAAACTTAAGGGGATTGTTTTAATAAAGCCACTGAACATAAACGTCCCTAAGCCAGCACCAAAGCCAACGTAGAGAACAATGACTCCTAAAGGGTTATCTAAGTGAAGCATGTTGGCGATCTTACTCATCGTGAACATCACCATTTGGAAGGGAACGATCATTGAGAAGACGAGGAGGTAGTAGGTGATTTGGGTAAAACGAGACTTTACCCGGGTGAGGTACCACCCGAGCATGCTCGTGGTAAAGACAACAGCGAGGACGCTGAAGGTCGTAATGAAGAGCGAGTAGCCAAACGCTTTAAAGAAATTAATCTTTTTCGCCCCTTCAATGTAGTTTGCCCGACCAGTAAACGTTTCGGTATTAGGAAAGCGAAACGGCTCACTGGAGATGAAGAGCTTTGATTTAAAGGAGTTCATCAAGACAATGAGGATTGGGGCGATAAAGAGAAGGGATAAGAGAGCTAAGGCGATCGAAATAAGACGATCACGTGTGTTCTTTCGTTGGAGGTTGCTCATACTTCAACCTCCTTCTGCCGGGTAAGGGCGAGCTGACTTAAGGCGATGGCTGCAACAAGGATGGTAAAGAGAACCGCCTTAGCCTGACCTACCCCTTCAAAGTTACTGCGGGTATAGAAGGTGTTGTAGATGTTTAAGGCAAGCATCTCCGTTTGCCGAGCAGGGTTCCCTGCGGTAAGGGCGAGGTTTTGGTCAAAGAGCTTAAAACCGCTGGTGAGCGTGAGGAAGGAACAGATCGTAATGGCGGGCATGATTGAAGGAAGAATGACGCTTTTTAGGCGAATCCATGAGTTTGCCCCATCGATTTCTGCTGCCTCAAGTAAGTCTTTATTAATCGTTTGAATTCCAGCGATGTAGATTACCATCATATAGCCGATATTCTGCCAATTGGCGAGGGCAACAAGCCCCCAAAAGCCGTACTTAGGATCGGTGATAATCGTTGCGTTCTTGGGAAGGAGAATTCCATTAATAATTAACAGCCAAATCCATCCAAGAACAATCCCTCCGATGAGGTTTGGCATGAAAAAGATTGTTCGATAGATATTCGTCCCCTTCACCCCTCGGGTTACAAGGAGGGCGAGGAAGAAGGCAAGGATGTTGATCATGATGACCGTTACAACAGTGAAGCGAACGTTCATCCACAGCGCCTTTATGAAATCCATGTCGATGAAGATTCGCTTGTAGTTACTCCATCCAACAAAGACTCCATCCGTTACAGTGGAGAATTTAAAGAACGAGAGAACAAAGCCCATAATCATTGGAACTAAAAATGCGATGACAAAGCAGATTAACGCCGGAAGAACAAAGAGAGGCGCCCATCGCCGGAGCGTTTTATCCATAGAACCATCCTTGCAAAGAGTTGGGGCCGAAATCGGCCCCAAAAGAAGTAAGACTTAATGAGCGAGGTCGTATTCGACTTTCCACGAAGCAACAGCGCGCTTAGCGACATCGCTCCAGCTCATCCGCCCATTAATATATTGGTCGAGATCAGCACCGAAGTTATTCTTCCACTCCCCGCTGGGGATAACACTGAACGCCCACGGCATACTCGTCACACCACTCTTGTTCATCCACCGGATAACTTCCCTCGCCAAGGGGTCACTGGGTAGTTCGTGATCCTTAAAGGTGTTAAACGGGGTGATAAACATCAGGTCATTCTTCACGATTGCTTTTCCAGTCTCACTGGAGAAGAGCCAGGTGAGGAATTGATCAGAAAGTTTCTGTTTTTCGCTACTTACTTGGCTGTTGATACAGAAGTAGTTCTCCGTTCCAACGTTTAATCCATCAAACTCTTCACCAGCAACCCCAATGTAAATTGGCATGAATTTGATGTCGCTATCAGCAACTTTGTTTCCTTGGACGCCGAGGATTTGAGCAGCTCCCCAGTTTCCATTCTGGACCATCGCCGCTTGGCCTAGGGCGAACTCCGCCATCGCATCATCAACGCTCTTTGATCCTAAGAGACCACGGGCAGTCGTTGAGTTATCCAAATAGAGATCCCAAATCTGCTTCATTTCATTGGCGTATTTGAAATCAAAATCATCGGTCTCAATTCCTGTTGCGATTCCCTTATCACGGAACTCGTAGGCAATTGGAACGTTCACTAAGTGCGTCTGCCAGCGCCAGTCGTTTCCAGGGGCCATACTCGTTGAAGCAAAGACTCCTTGGATCCCAAGGCGATCTTTGTTGCGCGTCATGTCTTCAACAACCGCCTTAAGCTTGGCAAAGGTGTTAATCTCTTCAGGGCTCTTTAAGGCAACCGCTTTGTTCGGTAGGGCAAAGTACGCACGCATCACTGCGTCGTTGTAAATAATCCCATACCCTTCAACTGCGTAGGGAATTGAAAGGACTCGATCCCCATCGGTGAGCGCCATCGATTTATCACTGAGAATTTTGTAGAACTCAGTGTTTCGAAGATCTGAGACGTAGTTGAGACTGTTTGCAAGGCCTACAGGTCCGTTCGTCTGGAAGATCGTTGGCGGATTGCTCTTGGCCAACTCACTCTTGAGCGTAGCAGCGTACGTTCCACTTGCAGCAGTGACAACTTTGAGCTTGATTCCCGTTTCTGCTTCGAAGGCAGGGGCAACTTTGTCTTCGTAGACCGAGGCGATCTCGGGTTTGAAGTTTAGAAAGTACACTTCCTTCGCGGCGTCTTCTTTGGTCCCAGCACTAAAGATCAGTGTGGTCGAAAGAAAGATAAGAACAAGCGTGAGCACAATACTCTTTTTCATCATTTCAATTCCTCCTGTTGTGATTCGGTAGGACACCCTACACGTGCCTTAATCGTAGGGTTGTTTTAGTTAGGAGTCAAGAAAATCTCGCAGTAGGTAGATTTTTATAGCTATAAGGTAAGGGAATAAATAATGTGAGTGATTGTTTCAACGACGTTCTCAGTGACTAAAAACCCGTGACTATGGAGGTGCTCAGAAGCGTGTTTCATCAAGTATCCGGTTCCTGCGGCGCGGAGCATCGCCACATCATTCTCATCATCTCCAAACGCCCAGCTCTGATCAGCGTCGAGTTTCAAGAAGGAGCAAATCTCTTCAAGGGAGGCGCCTTTATTCGTCGGGCAAATATCAAAGAGCTGAACTCCGGTGGCAAAGACGTGAAAGGCATCCCCGTAGCGCTCTTTTGCTGTCGGTAGCAGTTCATCACGATTGCCACTACACAAGGCAGTCATTTGAAGAACCGTATCGGGGATCTCGGAGATATCGTCATAAAAGCGGGTGTACCCCCGTTCGAGTAAGGCAACTATTCGCGGATGCTCAGCGTGGTGGTGGTGAACATAAAAGCCATCAAGTGTTGAAAGAAGGCCGATGACGTCCCAGCTTGTAAAATCGGCGAGAACACGCTCAACCGTTAGGCGCTCCATCATGTGAGGGGTGATTAAATCTTGGCCTTGGTAGAGGATCCTGCACCCATTTGATGCGGAGAAGATGACTTCATCCTTCACTTCTTTAAAGAAGTTGATGAGTGATTGGTGGTAGCGGCCACTTGAGATGCAAAAACAATACCCTTGGTTCTTCGCCTGGTGGACTAAGTCAAAGAACGCTGAATCGATTGCCCCTTGGCCGTGGGGAAGAATTGTCCCATCAACATCACAAAAAAAGATCCCCAAACACCCGTCCACACGCGCCTCCTGTGCGTATCAGTATGCAGGAGATTGCAGGGCGTGACAACGACTCTTGACTACTTAACAAACATATAGTATTTGTGAAGTATGGCAACGATCTTACTTGGTACATCAGGCTATAGCTACCCCGAGTGGGTTGGCCCCTTTTACCCAACGGGGTTAAAGAGCGAAGAGTACCTTGCGTACTACGCCCAACACTTTGAAACCGTCGAGCTAAACTTCTCCTACTACCGGATGCCCCAGAGCACCCAACTCGCCTACATGCACCAGCAAGCCCCAACGCTTCTCTTCTCCCTTAAGGCCCATCAAAGCCTCACCCACCAGATCGACCCCGCTTCCTATAAGAGTTCGGCGGCTCTTTTTGCCCAAGCGGCCGAGACTCTTGCAACTGAAGGAGTCCTGCTCGCCGTTCTCCTTCAATTTCCCCCTTCGTTCACCTACACCGTTGAGCACCGCTGTTACCTCGACTCCCTCCTTAAGATTCTTAGTCACCTCCCCCTCGCCGTTGAGCTCCGCTCCCCTTCGTGGTCGAATAAACAAACCCTCGATGGGCTGCGCGCCCGTTTTGTGAGCTTTGTCTCAGTCGATCTTCCCCAAGGGGCGAACCTTCCCCCGCTCATCGATGTGACCACCGCACCTCTTGCGTACGTTCGCCTTCATGGGCGCAACAAAGATGCGTGGTGGGGTTCATCAAACAATATGCGCTACGACTACCTCTACAGTGACGCTGAGCTTACTGCGATCAGTCAGCGCATTAGCTTTTTATCAGAAAGTGCCGAGCGAGTGGTGGTCTACTTTAACAACCACCACCGCGGCCAAGCTGTTATGAACGCCCAGCGCCTTCGGGAGCTGTTATGATTATCCACCTCTCAATTGCCGAGTTCAG
>JBBADN010000104.1:0-5024 GCA_041656455.1 Sphaerochaeta sp.
TCGTTGAAGCAGCAGCTGCGGCGTTTGACCGCATCGGCTTACCAGAGGGGCGTTTCCACCTCACCCAAGCGGCGCTCTACTTAGCGACTGCCCCAAAATCCAATTCAGCATTGGGTTTTTTTGATGCGCTTCGCCACGTCGGCGAAGAGGCGCAGGGAGAAGTTCCAAACCATCTTCGTGATGCAAACCGTGATGCTAAGGGGTTTGGCCATGGCGAGGGGTACCTCTACCCCCACGCGTATAAGAATCACTGGGTCGCCCAGCAGTACCTTCCCTCTGCCCTTCAAGGAAAGATCTTCTACACCCCAAGTGACCAAGGCTATGAGAAGACGATCGCCACCGAAGTTCAAAATCGCCGCGAAGAGCAGTTAGAATCAACGGTGGAAGAACCCTTTGTTGAACACCGCTCCTTTAGTCCCACCTCAAAGAGCGAAGCATTGTGGCGAGAGCGCTCGGCGGGCGAACGCTCAAGGATGCTGCGAACTATCAGAGAAAAGCTCTTTAAAGACCTTCCCCTTCGCCGCAGTGATCGGATTTTCATCGCCAACGCCCAAAGTGGCTTCTTTGTATGGGAAGCACTCAGGCGCGCCCCCGAAGGGCTAACCATTGCCCAAGTCACCCAAAGTGAGCACGAGCAGATGATTAATCACTGGGTGCAAAGTCTTGAAATGATCGAGCGACCGGTTATTCTAAGAGGTGATGTAGCTTCCGTCCTTTCAGCGTTGGAAGCGGATCTTCACTTTGAACACATCATCGGACGAAACATCCTCTCCCGTCTCAGTGAACGAGGCGAACTGCTCACCCTCTTTCAGAGCCGCCTCGCCGAAGGAGGGACACTCAACCTCGCCGAGTCGATTCCATCAAAAGCCTCTCGTCTCAGCGACTTTCATCCTGATCCTCGACTAAAAGAAGCCGAAGAGCTCATCTATTCAGATCCAACGAATCCACTGGTGAATTGGGATGAGCATGATGTAGAGACTGCCCTCATCCAGGCCGGCTTCCAAGGGGAGGTCCGATGCCTCACATTTACTGAAGAGCGCATCTTTAGTGAAGAGGCGCTACACTCCTACCTCACTAAGACGTACCTGCCCAGGTTAGAAGGTACCGATGAAGAAGCGTTTATTCGCCCGATCATCAACACCCTCGCCAACAGGAGTCTTGCCTATCAAAGTAGGGTTGCTATCGTGCATGGTAGGAAGGGATAAAGAACCTCTTTCCTAGTTGTTGACAAAGAATTCGGTTTACGGCATAGTAAGCAACGTTGAAACGCACTGGTCTTGACCACTGCTTCAGCTTCATGGTGGAAGTAGTTCAAAGGTAGAGCACCAGATTGTGGATCTGGTTGTTGCGGGTTCGAGCCCCGTCTTCCACCCAAGGGCGGATATGATATGCGCTCGTAGCTCAGCTGGATAGAGCGCCGGACTTCGAATCCGTAGGTCGAAGGTTCGAATCCTTCCGAGCGCGTAGGGTTTTTTGTTAGTGTAATATTCGCGCGGGCCGCTAGCTCAGATGGTAGAGCAGCAGACTCTTAATCTGCGGGTCAAAGGTTCGATCCCTTTGCGGCTCAGAATGTGGTATACTTGTGATACCGCGCACCGCGAGAGTGGTGAAATTGGCATACACGCCAGACTTAGGATCTGGTACCTTACGGTGTAGGGGTTCAAATCCCCTCTCTCGCAAGACAGTCTGTCAACGATTTGCGAAAGTAGCTCAGTGGTAGAGCTCCACCTTGCCAAGGTGGATGTCGCGGGTTCAAGTCCCGTCTTTCGCTCTAGGCAGTCAGAGAAATCTGGCTGCCTACTTTTTTATAGCAGCGCTTCTTCCCATTCAGCACGTTTAAATCCAACGAGAACGCGATCCTCAGTAACGAGGATTGGGCGCTTTACGAACATCCCATCGGTAGATAAGAGGCTAAGCGCTTCATCATCACTGAGCGTTGGGAGTTTGTCTTTTATATTGAGGGCGCGGTAGAGTTGGCCACTGGTGTTAAAAAACCGCTTGATCGGAAGGCCACTTTGCTCGTATAGGCGCGTAAGCTCTTCTTTTGTTGGGTTTTCTTCCTTAATATCACGGTACGTATAGGAAATCTTGTGTTCATCAAGAAATACTTGGGCCTTTTTACACGTACTACAGCGGGGATAACAGATAATTAGCATAGCTTCCTCCGTCTTCATCGTAGCAGAACAATCCCCACTGTGATAGTCACTATCTGGTGTGCCTGCCCTAGACCAAAGGCGAAAAAGTTGTTATATACAATATGTTTCCACCACATAAACGTGGTGGCTGTAAACTCTGCCTACAGGCAAAAGGATGTACGATAGGATGATCGCCAATACGAGTATCAAAGAATTAGAACACTCCCGTGTCGAACTGACGGTTACGGTTCAATCCGAACCGATTGAAAAAGAATACAAGAGTGCATTAGCAAAATACGCCCAGACGCTTCAGATCAAGGGCTTTCGGAAGGGAAAAGCTCCCCAAAGCGTTGTTGAGGCAAAGCTCGGTGCGGCGGTTCGCGAAGAAGCAACATTCAATGTTATTGAAGAAGCGTTAAAAGAGGCGATTACTCAAGTTGATGAAAAACAGCGCCCCCTCTCCTACTCTACTCCTGAATTAACCAACGAAGAAGATTTGCTTCCCTTTGTTGCGGATAAGGAAGTGACCTTCACCGTCGCCTATGATGTGCTACCCAGCGTCACCCTCCCCACGTATAAAGGTCTTACGATTACCTATCCTAAGGTAACACTCCCCAAGGAAGCTGTTGATGCTGAAATTGAAAAGCTCCGTGAGCAAAACGCAATAACGATTGAGAAGAAAGGCAAAGCCGCCGATGGCGATATCGTCACCGTTGATTATGTTGAGATCGCCGAAGATGGCAGTGAAGTCGAAGAGACTCGCCGAGCAGACTTCGTCTTTACCATTGGATCGGGCTCAAACTTCTATGAGATCGACAGCGATGTGATCGGGATGGAAGCGGGAGACGAGAAGAGCGTTGAGAAGACGTACGGTGAAGAGAGTGATAAAGCAGGCTTAGCGGGCCGTACCCTCACCCTTAAGATTACCCTAAAGGCGCTGAAGATGCGCGACGTTCCCGAGCTCGATGATGAGTTCGCCCAGGACGTTAAAGATGAATATAAAACTGTCGCTGATTTAGTGAAGGGCACGAAGGAAAAGCTCCAAGAAGCCCTTGATGCGAAGATTGAAAGCGAGAAGTACAAAGCGCTCTACGCTGAGTTACTGAAGAACACAACGATTGAGCTTCCTGAATCAATGATCGCGTTAGAGCTCGACCAAGCGTGGAACCGCTATATTCGTCAAACAGGTCTCACCGAGGAACAAATTCTTCAATTCCTCTCATTCCAAGGCCAAAGCAAGGAAGATATCCTCGCTCCTTGGCGGGAAGGAGCGATTGAGTCCTTAAAAACCCAGCTCATTCTCGATACAATTAAAGAAGAAGAGAAGTTTGAAATCGACGAAGAAGAGCTAAAGAAGCTCGCCGATGAGCAGCTTGCCTCGATCACCGACGAAGAACAACGCGCCTACTACCTGCAGATGATGGAGGATGATATGCGCTTTTCGAAGACCGGTCCGTTCTTACTTGAGGCGAACACCTTCACTGCCGGGGATAAGGTTGAGTACAATACCTTTATGGATCCCTCCTACGGATTGTAGAAGAAGGGTTAAGAGCTAATGGTGAAGAGGCGGGATCTCAGGTTCCGCCTTTTCATATCACCGAACCCACAAGGAGGGTTTAGAATGATCGACCATCCTACCCGGATGTATGGCCCGATTCCCATGGTTGTTGAGCAATCAGGGGTTGGTGAACGGGCGTATGATATTTTCAGTCGCCTTTTAAAAGACCGGATCATCTTCCTCGACGGAGAGATTGGCGATGCAATGGCAGACCTTGTCGTTGCCCAGTTACTCTTCTTGGAGTCAGAAGATCCAAACAAAGATATTAGTCTCTATATCAACAGCCCCGGGGGATCAGTAACCGCTGGGCTGGCGATTTACGATACGATGCAGTACCTCCACAGCGACGTCCAAACGATCTGCATGGGCCAAGCTGCAAGCATGGGAGCCCTTCTGTTAACAGCCGGAGCTGCGGGTAAGCGCTTTATCCTCCCCTCCGCCCGGGTGATGATTCACCAACCGTGGGGCGGGGTTCAAGGTCAAAGTAGCGACATCTCAATCCACGCGAAAGAGATTGGCCGCCTCAAACGGCTCACGACGGAGATTATCGCCAAGCACACAAACAAGGCGTTTGAAGAAGTCGCTCGCGACGTTGAGCGGGACTTCTTCCTCTCTGCTGAAGAAGCAAAGGCGTATGGTATCGTTGATCAAGTGATGGAGAGGAGGAAATAATGGCAAGACCCTCAAAAGTCTGTTCCTTCTGTGGCAAGGGCCAAGAAGAGGTCCGCCGCTTAATAAACGGCCCCGGTGTCGCCATCTGTGATGAGTGCGTCGAGGTGTGTAGCGATATGCTCAAAAATGATCCCGCCTTCATTGAAGAAGTCGTGGGCCTTCCTGAGACGATCCCTACCCCCCGGGAGTTAAAAGAATACATGGATGAGTACGTCATCGGCCAAGAGCAAGCGAAGCGCGTTCTCGCCGTTGCAGTACACAACCACTACAAACGTGTTAAATTCCAGAAGCAAATCGCCGAACAAGGCGTTGAGCTCGATAAGTCAAACATCCTCATGGTTGGACCAACAGGAACAGGAAAGACCCTCCTCGCCTCAACATTGGCGAAGAAGCTTCAAGTCCCCTTTGCGATCGCCGATGCCACTACCCTCACTGAAGCGGGGTACGTTGGTGAGGACGTTGAAAACATCCTCTTAAAGCTCATCCAAAACGCCAATGATAATATCAAGGCTGCCGAGTTTGGGATTGTCTTTATCGATGAAATCGATAAGATCTCCAAGAAAGGGGAGAACCCCTCGATCACCCGAGACGTCTCTGGTGAAGGCGTTCAGCAAGCGCTTTTAAAGATTATCGAAGGAACGATCGCCAGCGTTCCCCCG
>JBBADN010000105.1:0-4978 GCA_041656455.1 Sphaerochaeta sp.
AGCTCGGGGTTTGCCGTGGAGTAGCCAACACCATCATCCGCCATACCCATCTGAACAACACCACCGACGAACGTGCCGTCGGCAACTGCGTTTAGAACGTGGAGGGAGGAGTTCTCAACACGCTTAAGCATTGAGGTTAAGACTGCACTCTTATCACCACTGTAGATTCCGTCCTCATATTGGTCGGAGTCAACACCGATTGCCCAGACGTTTCGGCCTTGAGCTCGGTATTCTTTTGCTTGGGCGATCGTTCCGTTTCCAGTTCCACCCGCAGCACTGAAGATTGCATACACACCCATGTCGTACCAGTTCTTCGCCTGGGCCTTTGCTAATTCAGGCTTGCCCCAGTCGTTGGCGTAGTAGTCGATAATTTGAGCGTTGGGGAAGATTGCTCGGATACCTTGGACGTAGCCCATCTCAAACTTCGTGATCGTTGAGCCAGGGACTCCACCGATGAAACCGAAGCGAGGATTGGCGATACCATCTTCCTGCGCCTGGAGGGCAGCAGCGAGACCAACGAGGTAGGAGCCTTGCTCTTCGGAGTAGATGAACTCCATTACGTTGGGATGGCCAACCCAATCAACGTCAACGATCGTGAACTTTTGATCGGGGTATTGCGGGGCAATTTCACCAAGGGCATCAGCAAAGGTGAAGCCGGTGACCATGATTAAGTCGTATCCTTCTTCAGCGGCGTTGCGCAGGTTCGGGATGTATTCGTCTTGCGTTTGGCTGGTGACGACGTCATAGAGTCTTCCGCGTGAGGGGGTATTAGCTACCGTCTCACCGTAGAAGTCTACGATTCCACGCCAAGCAGCGGCGTTAAAGGATTTATCATCGATTCCGGTTGCGTCGGTGATGAGGCGAATTGTTGGTTTCCCATCGCTTTTGGCTACTTCTTTTGCGCCAGCAGCAAAGAGAACAGTTCCAACGATTAAGACAACGAGTAAAATCGTTACTTTCTTCATGGATAACCCTCCTTATGGTTTGTCCGAGATTTAGTGTTAGCATTGTAACATATCCTCACCTTCTTACCATAAGAGAAATAGGTGATTTCATTAAGGTTTTTGCTACCATTTGGTGTTTTTGTCAAAAAGATGTGCCAAGTGAAGACCAAAATGGCCAAATTCAGAAATAATCTACGCTCTCGGGGGTACATATGAGAAAAGGGAGCCAATGCGTATCATCGACTCCCTTCTTCGGGCAGAGAGGATTTGAACCTCCGACCCCTTGGTCCCGAACCAAGTGCGCTAGCCCCTGCGCTACTGCCCGCTACTCATAGCCAAGGGCCAATATATCTGCTTCCATCTTTTTATGTCAAGGTAAGACGTTCGATTGACACCGAAAGAACGAAATGGTACTTTTCTTGACAGTGTCCGCATTGCGGAGACACGATGGTAGAAAGAGGTCTATGATGTCCGATAAAGACAAGAGTAAAAAGTCTCTCTCCTTTACTGAAGGAAAGAAGCAAAAAGAGCAGAAAAAACCAGGAGTAAAACCCCGGGTAACGCTCGGGTGGATTTTAGGGATGGCAGTTCTTCTGTTAATCGCCGCATCGTTCGTCTTAGGACCCACAATTGGAGCACTCGTTGGTAAGCGTACCCAGAGCTCGGTGGTCTTTGGAACGTACGGAAAAGAAAAAATCCGCTATGAATTAAACAACTACTTCTACGACCGCCTCCAAGAAGCGTATGCGAACCCCCCGCGGGAGCTCCAGGGAAATCCTGAGTTGATGCACTACTGGATGTGGCGCAACGCCTACGACGCCACGGTAGTCGATACCGCGATCAACCAATTAGCCAAACAAGCGAAGATTGATATCAACAGCGATGTCTTAAACCGAGCGATCATTAATAGTGGTGTCTACCACAAAGATGGAAAGTTCGATGAAGCGACGTACAACAAGGCTACCACTGAGCGCAAGCGTGCAGTTGAGTCTTCGATTCGCCACTCCCTCCTTCATGAAACGGTAATGGGCGATATCAGTAGCGTCCTCGCCGCCGAAGGTGAAACCGAGTACGTCGGGGCGATGGCCTCTGCTGTCCGTGATTTCTCCTACCTCTACCTCAGCCCCGCCCTTTACCCCAATAGTGAAGCGGTTGCCTACGCCCTTGAACACAAGAGCCTCTTTGAAACGATCGACATCTCAATTATCAGCCTCGCGTCCCTTGAAGACGCCCAAGAGCTTTATACGTCACTGAAGAGTGGCCTCTACAGCTTTGAAGAAGCAGCGCGCGAGCAGAGCCTCGACCCCTACGCCAGTGGGGAAGGATACATTGGAGAAGTCCCCTACTTTGCCATTACGCCGAACTTCCGCTACGAAGAGGAAGGCTCTGCACTTCTCAGCGCAGGTAGCGGTTCGATCCTCGGACCCTTTGAGACCAATGGCGGATGGGCGATTTATCAGATCAACGCTGGAGCCAAGGAAGCGGATGTTGCTTCTGATGAGACGCTGAACTTAGTGAAGAACTACATCGCCTCCTACGAAAGCGAACTGATGTCGAGCTACCTCAGTAACTTAGTTGAAGAAGTAAACGCCTCTGCTCAGGCTAACGGCCTCGCTGCAGCAGCGGAAGAGTTTGGCCTTGAAGTTGCCGCTGTCTTACCGACGAGCTACAACGTCAGCAACGCCACCAGCCTCCTCTACTCCTTCTCCTACACTGACCCGATGGGGGTTCTTGCTTCCACACTCACCACTGACGTGACGAACCGACTCTTCACTGCCGAAGAGCACACCCTCTTAGACCCAATCTACCTCGATGGAGCGTACCTCCTCGTTGAAGTTGGTGAAGACTCCACCGATGATGTCATCGGCAACCTTGCAACGATGATGTACAGCAACAACAGTGCAAATCAGATTCACCAAGACTCGGAGCAGATCTTCTACTCCTCGGATTTACACGCCAGTACCTTTGATGAAACGTACGCTCGGGTCTTCCGCGGTCTCTAATCTTCCAGCCGGCCACATGGCCGGCTTTTTCTAGCCCATATTCCCGCGATGTGGTACTCTTAAGGTAATGCAACACGAAGTAACACACCCCCAACTCCTCTTAGGAAAGAATGGAAGGATCACCGAAGAAGGATGGGCCCGAACGCCCGTGTGGACGTATAACCGCAACCGGGTGAAAGGCTCGCGGCTCCTCATTAAAGAGTGGGAGTACTACGCGATCATCAACCAAGAGGAGGGATGGGCAAGTTCTGTTACCTTCAGCGACCTTGGTTACGCCGCCCTCTTTGCCATCTCCTACGTCGATCTAATAACTGGGGCGGTCAGTCAAACTGATGCAATCGCTCCCCTTTCATTGGGGAAGCTTGGTCTACCAACAACCTCAACAGAGGACCATGAGCTTGCGTGGTCAAACAAACACCTTCGAATTGCCTTGATCAAACGGGGAGAGGAGCGCCACCTCATGTACGCGTGCCCCACCTTAGAAGTGGGGGATGGGCGTATTGGCCTTGATGTTGATGTCACCCTCACTCAAAGTCTTTCCTTGGAGTCGATGACGATCGCAACGAGTTGGAAGGAGAAGCGCCACTGCTTCTACCACAATGAAAAAGTAAACTGCCTTCCAGCGAAAGGAACGATTAGGCGCGGCAGTGAACTAAGCCGTCTCGCCATTGGATCAACATTTGGTGTGTTAGACTGGGGGCGGGGAAAGTGGACGTATAAGAACACGTGGTATTGGGCGTCCGCCAGTGGCACCATCGAGCAAATCCCAATCGGCCTCAATCTTGGCTACGGCTTTACCGATCGCTCAGTAGCGAGTGAGAACGTCATTATCTACGACTCAAAGGTCCATAAACTCAACACAGTGACTTTTGAATTTACCTCGTTTATGGATCGGTGGATTATCAAAGATGATGAAGGACGGCTCGATCTTACCTTTGTTCCCGTCGCCGATCGCTCTTCGCACTTCAACCTCGTACTAATCGCCAGTGAACAACACCAACTCTTTGGCCACTATAGCGGTACGTGCGTCCTCGATGATAATACGACGATCACGATCGACCATCTTGCTGGCTTTGCCGAAGAAGTCCGGAATCGGTGGTAACGCCCTTGCAAGAGGGTCATCGTTTCGATACACTCACCACGGTGTCTAACGACCCTGGAGATTCATGACAACTACCACTACATTTGCCGACCTCGGCGTATCACTTCAAACAATTGAAGCAATTGCATCCAAAGGATTTACCCACCCTACCCCCATTCAAGCGGCGTGTATTCCCCTTCTCTTAAAAGACCACGTCGATGTGATCGGCCAAGCGCAGACGGGAACGGGAAAAACGGCGGCGTTTGGCTTGCCTATCCTTGAGATTGTTGAAGAACAAACTACAGCTGTTCAAGCGCTCATTCTCGCCCCAACCCGCGAGCTCGCCATCCAAAACGCAGAGGAGATCGCCTCCCTCAAGGGGGAGCGAACCTTAGAAATCGCTGCCGTCTACGGTGGAGCTGCGATTGTTCATCAACTGCGTCAGCTGAAGAAAGGGGTCCACGTTGTTGTGGGAACTCCCGGGCGAATCCTCGATCACCTCCGCCGTGGCTCCCTCGTCCTTAATCACTTAAAGTTCCTCGTCCTTGACGAAGCGGATGAGATGCTCGACATGGGCTTTATTGAGGATATTGAAGCGATCATGGCTCAAGCGCCCGAGGATAAACGTACCCTCTGCTTCAGTGCCACGATGCCTGACCCAATTCGCCGCCTCGCTGAGCGGTATATGAAAAACCCTGAAATTGTTCGCGTCGCTGATGAAACGCTTACCACCGACCTTACTGAGCAGCTCTTTGTTGAAGTGCGTGAGAGCGATAAGTTTGAAGCGCTCACTCGCTTCATCGATATTGAAGAACACTTCTACGGCATCATCTTTTGCCGGACGAAATTGCAGTGTGATGAAGTTGGTCAAAAGCTCGTTGAGCGGGGCTACAACGCCGAAGCGCTCCACGGAGACCTTTCTCAGAAACAACGTGAATCGATACTTAATC
>JBBADN010000106.1:0-4911 GCA_041656455.1 Sphaerochaeta sp.
GATCGCTTCCGAGGCGTAGTAATCGGCGAAGAACGCTAACGCGGTGAACTCCGAGTCGTCTCCGGTAATCTCCAAATAAATCTTCTTCCGCTCTTCACGGTTGTACGGAAGGCGGCGATACGCTTCCTTAGGGATGGTTAATCCCAATTCAGCATACGCCTCCTGACACCCGGCAAAGCGCTCTGAGTCCCCACCAGGGAACACTGGGTTACATGGGAGGAAGGCAATCTTTCGATGGCCTTTTGATAGAAGGTACTTCGTGATCTCATACCCACCCTTTCGGTCCTCTAAGCCAATATTGTGGTAGATGTGCTCATCCTTATTAAAGAAGCAGTCAATGTAGACGAGCGGAACATCAATACTTGAATTAATAACACTACAGATGTTTGCGGGAACCCACACTAGGATGAGGCCATCCATCTTCCACGCCTTTGAAAGGCGAACGACTTCGCTCTCATCATCGGTAACGTAAAGCATCATGAAATACCCGTTTTTACGAATCTCCCGCTCCATCGAACCAAGAATGGCTGAAGTGAAGGGATCTTCGATAACGGTTTCATTGTACCGTGCCTCAGTAAACATAATGACGCCAATAATCTTTGAGTTGATTCCAAGGAGCATCATCGCCCCCATATTGGGCGCATATTTTTCCGCCTCAATAATTGCCTGAACTTTTTTCAATGTTGCTGCAGACACTTTATTGGTTCGCCCGTAGAGAACGTTGGCAACAGTCGTAGGACTCACTCCTGCTTTTTTTGAAATCTCTTTTATTGTAGCCATACCTGCATTGTATCGAAGTCAGCGGATGGAAGTACACTCCCACCCGCTTCCCTCCTATTTCAAGTATCCCAGCCACTTCTCTTGGCGATGAATCATGTGATCAAGCATCACCGCCGCTTGGCTGGCACGACTCATCAACGGATTTGCTAAGAGCGCTTGGAGGGCGTACTCTTTTCTACCGTGGACGATCGCTTCAGCGGTTAAATCGTACACCCCGGTGTAGGAACGAAGGAGCGCCAAATACCCCTTTGGCAGGGAGTTCATCGTTATCCCAGTAATTCCATGCTTATTAATGATGGCGGGAACTTCGACGACGATCCACGGAGGAAGGTCTTCGATCAATCCATCATTAAGGATGTTCACCGCAGCTTCCTCGTAGTTGCTATCGGTGAGGATTCCATCGATAATTGGAACAACGCGTTCAGCGGTCTGTAGGTGAATTTCATGGGGGACGTCCTGGGAGAGCATCACTTTATAGAGGTCGTAGAAGTCAAGAATTCCCCGATGATCGGCGATATCCCACGCCCAAGGGAGGTACTCGCCAAAGTGACTATCGACGGTAATGGGAAGGAGTCCGTAGTTGCGGAGCATGAATTGAATAATCCGGCGATCGGCCCACTCATACTTGCTTGTCCCTGTAACGTCTTCTTTTTCAAAGCGCTCTTCGGCATCGAGTTTTCCCGTCCTTTGGTACTCATCGAGGATGTCACTGTACCCCGGCTCGCGCTCAAAGAACGCTTCAGCACGACTCTGGACTTCGGGATATAAATCCTTTCCACTTCTTCGGTCTCTGATTTCTAAGAGACAGCTGAAGTGGTTTAACCCAGCAGCCCGGTAATCTAGGTCCTCGAGCTTTCGGCCAAGCATCCGCGGAAGCCACCGCCCCAACCATCCGATCTCGTGGCACATTCCAACAAACTTCGCCTCAGGATAGGCGCGTTTGACGGTAGTGCAAATCGCCGTCATTGGATTGGAGTAGTTAAAGATCCACGCATTGGGACAAATCTCCATCGCATCTTTGACGATGTCTAAGACGACTTTTCCGATTCGAAGGGAGTGAAAGACGCCTCCTGGGCCCCCATTCTCCCCATAAATTTGTTGCACCCCAAATTGAAGGGGAACCTTCCAGTCTTCATCCCAGAGTTTGAAGCGATTCCCTACTTCGATCGACGAGATGATGAAATCGGCGCCTTTGAAGGCAACTCTTCGATCCGTCGTTGCATTCACTGTATAGGAGAGGTTGTGTTGAGCAATGAACTCCTTTGTTGTCTTAAGGACGACCTCAAGCGCCGCCGCATTGATATCTACGAGGGTAACCTCACACCCAGCAAGCTCCTTGCTGACAAAGATGTCTCCAAGCGTTCCCAACCCAAACTGAACACTTCCCGCACCAACTAGAACAATTTTCATATATCTACCTCTCCTCTTATTTGATCGAACCTTCAACCATCCCTTTGATGATGTATCGCTGGGCAAATATGTAGAGCACAATAATTGGAAGCATCGCGATTAACGTTGATGTAAGGATCAAATCCCACTGCTTCAAATACGCCCCAGCGAATGCGGTAACCGCAATGGGAATCGTTTGGACTCGGCCGTTGGAGCCAAGGACTAACATCGGTAAGAGGTAGTCGTTCCAAATCCATATTCCATTAAGAATGAGAACAGTGACGATAATCGGCTGAAGCAATGGAAAGACGATTCGGAAGAAGATCTTACTGCGAGGACACCCGTCGATCGTTGCAGACTCCTCAATTTCTAAGGGGATGTTTTTAATAAACCCATGAAAAATAAAGATTGAAAGGGGACTTCCAAAGCCTAGGTACGCAAAGACAATCCCTGGGATGGTTCCTAAGAGGCGGAAGTGAAGAAAGTTCCCACTGACGCGCATCCAGCGAACCATTGGGTACATCAAGACCTGGAAAGGAATGACCATCGCTGAGACAAAGGCGATGAAGAGGAAGTTCGACCACCACGCTTTTGAACGAACCATCACCCACGCTGCCATCGCCGAACAGAGGGCGATGACTAACAGGGAGATGGCGGTAATCGCAATGCTATCGCCAAACGCCCCTAGGTAATCGACAGTGGGGTTGTTGAAGATCAGGGAGATATTTTTTCCAAGCTGCGCCCAAGAAACAGGGAGGGCGATGGCGTTAAAGATAATCTCTCGGGATGTCTTTGCTGAGTTTAAGACGACCATGAAGAACGGAAACATAAAGATGATAAAGAGGAGGGCGGTAAGGACCTCTAACACAACGATCGCTGGATTAAGAGTGCGTTGTCTTGTTTTATTCACATCTCCACCTCTTTTTTCTTATTTACTGAAACTTGAATTAGCGAAACGATTAAGAGGGCGATAAAGAGGACGACCGCCTTCGCCTGCGCTTCAGCCATGCGGTTTGCCCGCGCCGTATCAAATATATTCATTGCGAGGAGCTGACTCGCCTTCACAGGCGCTTCCATAAATCGGGTAGCAGGGCCCCCGTTAGTCAGTGTTAAGTTCATATCAAATTGTTTAAAGGATGTCGTTAACGTAAGAAAGATGGAAATTGTAAAGGCGTTCGCCATCATGGGCATTAAAATATGGCGAACCCGCGAGAGGTACGGCGCTCCATCGACGCTCGCCGCTTCCATTAACGAGGATGGGATGCTTTGAATTGCGGCGACAAAGATTAGCATGATGTAGCCGGAATACTGCCACGTATTCACAAACGCCATCGTCCAAACAACTTGGCGGGGATGGCTTAGGAATGAGGTTTCAAGGAATTTCAACCCATACGTTGAACCAACCCCTACGAGAATGTTGTTAAAGATAAATTGCCAAATGTACCCAAGAACAATACCACCGATGAGGTAGGGAACAAAAAACCCCGCCCGATAGAAGTTTCGGCGCTTGATTTTGCTGGTGACAATTAAGGAGAGGATGAAGCTCACAACGTTAATGAAGATGATATTCATCAAGGTGAATGCGGCGGTAATTAAAAACGAATAAATAAAGTCTGGGGTAGAGAGCAACTTGCGAAAGTTCTTCAATCCGACGATGTTCACGGTATTGCTCACTCCATTCCAATCGGTAACTGAATAGTACAGACCAAAAAAGAAGGGAATGATGATGATCATAATCAAAGCGAAGACGCATGGTGCCACAAACAAGATGTTGACTGCACGGTTTTGTTTCATGAACTCTTGATCTCCAAAAAAACGTTCGGAAGGTCAAACTCCTGCACAGGGGAAGTCCCCTGTGCAAGAACCGCTTAGTGCTTACATGTATGGTAAGTCGGCGACTGCCTTCTTCATGTCAGCAATGAATTGATCGAGATTGTTCTGGTTTTGAGCGAACAAGTCGAAAATTGGACCAAAGACGTTTTGTCCAGCACCATCAGGAAGCATTCCAAAGAAAACTCCGTAGTTTCCACCACGAGCACTTGCTTCCATCAGAGCCTGACTTAACTGACCTGCAGGTTTGAGCGTAACAGACTTAAACGCCGGAATCATTCCCGCTTGGTTGACCATAAAGTCATGGCCATCAGCGGTAGAAGCCATTGCGGTTAAGAATGCTTTCGCTGCTTCAGCATTGGGGCTCTTGGCGTTAACACAGTACCAGCTTGGAGCAAAGAGGAATAAGCCCTTCTCCTCGGTATCTAAGAACGCGTGGGGAGCGTACCCAATCTTGAAGTCCACACCGAGCTGCTCTAAGTTTGGATCAACCCAGTTTCCTTGGTGTAAGAACGCGGTCTTTCCTTGAGCAAACGCACCTACCTGGTCGTCATAGCTTCCATTGAGCAGAATCTTCTGATCGGAATACTTAAAGAGCAGTTGAAGGTACTTCGCATACTGCAAGAAGCGCGCATCGTCTAACTTGCCGCTTAAGGCCAGGTCGATGATGGAGGTGTCTTCGAAATCAAGGCCACCACCCCAATACACAGCGAGGTTGTGCTGGGCTGCGACCCACCACATACCACCAGCTACCGAAGCAGCCATGGAGACAGGAGCATCAATTCCGAGTTCAGCTTTCTTGGAATCAAGAATCTGGAGAGCTCGTTCATACGCCCCGCGCGTGGTAAGCGTTGCAGGATCAATTCCAGCTTTCGCTAAAATTTCAGCGTTGTACGCTAAGCCGTACCCTTC
>JBBADN010000107.1:0-4899 GCA_041656455.1 Sphaerochaeta sp.
CCGCCTCGGTGCGGGGGCGTTCGTCTGTGGGGAAGAGACCGCTCTTCTTCAATCAATCGAAGGCAAGCGGGGAATGCCGCAGCCCCGACCGCCCTTCCCAGCGGTGAAGGGGCTGTGGGGCAAACCTACGGTAATTAATAACGTTGAAACGTGGGCAAATATTCCTATTATCATCTCCAAAGGTGGAAACTGGTTTAACCGCATTGGAACCCACGACTCAAAGGGAACGAAAGTCTTTGCTCTTACTGGAAAGATTCGAAACTCTGGCTTAGTAGAGGTCCCGATGGGAACGACCTTGCGGGAGATCATCTACGACATCGGGGGCGGAATCCCGAACGGAAAGAAGTTTAAAGCGGTGCAAACCGGTGGGCCGAGTGGGGGAGTTATTACTGAAGAGGACTTAGACACCCCTATCGACTTTGGCTCCTTAGTGAAAGCGGGCTCGATGATGGGTAGTGGCGGGATGATCGTCATGGATGAAGATGATTGTATCGTCGACGTCGTTAAGTTCTACCTCGACTTCACCGTTGAAGAGTCGTGTGGTAAGTGTGCCCCGTGTCGAATCGGTGGGCGCTCCCTCTTAAACATTTTAGATAAAATCACCCTCGGTAATGGAACGATGGACGATCTTACAACGTTAGAGAAGATTGGTGAGGCGATGCGCAAAGGCTCGCTCTGTGCCCTTGGGCAAACTGCCCCGAATCCAATCATCTCAACGATGGAACACTTTAAGGATGAGTACCTCGCCCACATCGTCGATAAGAAGTGCCCCAGTGGAACGTGTAAGAACCTGGTGACCTACTCAATTATTGAAGAGAAATGTACTGGCTGTACCCTCTGTGCCCGCAAGTGTCCCGTTGATGCAATCACCGGCGACCGCCGCGAGCCGCACGTGATCGATCCATCGATCTGTATTAAGTGTGGGGTGTGTTTTGATGTCTGCCGCTTTGGCGCTGTTTTGGTCTCTTAGGAGGAAGGTACTGTGAGTGATTTTCAAGTAACAATAAATGGAATCGCCGTTGATGTGACGAGCGGGATGACAATCTTACAAGCTGCGAATAAAGCGGGCGTTAAGATTCCCACCCTCTGTTATCACGATGATTTAGTTCCCTTTGGTTCATGTGGGCTGTGTATCGTCAAGCAAGAAGGCTCGGCGAAGATTATCCGAGCGTGCGCCGCTCCGGTTCACGAGGGCTTAAGTGTCATTACCCACGACCCTGAGCTTTTTGAAGTGCGTAAGACAATCTTGGAGTTGATTCTCTCAACTCACCCATCGAGCTGCTTAACGTGTATTCGGAACGGAGAGTGTGAATTACAAGATCTCGCTGCCGAGTTTGGAATCCGCGAGCAACCGTACGAAGTCCGCCTCAATGAGCGAGCGAAAGACACCTCCTCAGCGTCCATCGTCATGGAGCCAGAGAAGTGCATCAAGTGTGGTCGCTGTGTTCAAGTGTGTCAGGATCTTCAAGGGGTCTTCGCCCTTGAGTTCATCGGACGCGGGGATATGACGGAGATGGCCCCAGCTGCGATGCTTACCCTCGAAGAGAGTCCGTGTGTTCGCTGTGGTCAGTGTGTTGTTCACTGTCCCGTTGGTGCGATCTATGAAAAAGATCAAATCGGCGAATACTTAGCGGCGATGAATGATCCCGAGAAGGAAATCGTTGTCCAAATCGCCCCCTCTATTCGCGTTGGCTTAAGTGAGTCATTTGGCCTTCCAGCGGGAACGGTGACGACGAAAAAGATTTATACCGCCCTTCGGCGCCTCGGTGCAAAGGCGGTTCACGATACGAACTTCGGCGCGGACTTAACGATTATGGAAGAGGCGAGTGAGCTCGTTCACCGTATTACGACGAAAGGACCTCTGCCACAAATGACGTCGTGCTGTCCATCGTGGGTCGATTACGTTCAGAAGTATTACCCCGATTTAATGGATCACGTCTCCAGTGCAAAGAGCCCGATGCAGATGGTCGGAGCGATCGAGAAGACGTTCTACGCCGAGAAGATGAAGATAGATCCTGAGAAGATGTTTACCGTTGCGATCATGCCGTGTACTGCAAAGAAGTACGAAACGATTCGCGATGAAGCGATGTACTCCTCGGGCTTCCAGGATGTTGACTTAGTCCTCACCACCCGTGAGTTCGCCCGCTTAATTAAGCAAATGGGAATTGACTTCCTCGCCCTTGAAGAAGAGGAAGCTGATAGTCCAATCGGCGAATACTCCGGAGCTGGCACGATCTTTGGTGCCACTGGCGGGGTGATGGAAGCAGCGATCCGCACGGCGTACAACGTCGTGACGAGCAACGAGCTTGAAAGTGTTGATGTTGAAGTGGTGCGGGGCTTAGAGGAAGTGAAGAAAGGCGAAGTCGACTTTGATGGAACACCCGTTCGAGTCGCCGTCATCCACGGCCTCTCCCACGCAAAAGAGATTATGGATGAGATCCGTGCTGCAAAAGAAGCGGGTGATCAAGCGCCCTATGAGTTCATTGAAGTCATGGCGTGTCGCGGTGGGTGTATCGCCGGTGGCGGTCAGCCGTATGGAGCGACGGATATCCTTCGCAAGGAGCGCGCTGCGGGCTTATACAGTGATGATAAAGCAGCAGCAGTTCGCTGCTCCCACCAAAATGAATCAATTCAAACGCTCTACGCTGAATTCTTAGAGGCGCCCCTAAGTCAAAAAGCGCACGACCTTTTACATACCACCTATCAGGAGATTCCTGTTTATAAGGCCTGATAGTTGGCCAGTATCCATTTGTGCCCAGCCTACAACCGGCTGGGCACACTTCTTGGTGATGATTTGCTCCTTGCTACTGGGTAATCTGGTAGAGCAGAAGCGAATCTTCCACTTCTGACGAGAGAATAAGGTTCGCCCCATCGGCGGCAATTTCCATGCGGCTTGCATTAAAGGAGCCAAAGGAGATCGTCTTAAGGTGGGTGAGCTCTTCATTTCCTACGCTAATCTCATAGACATCAAGGGCCTTTTTACTCGGACTGAGGGTGTAGAGGAAGCGCATCGTTGGATCTGTTACCATCTGGGTAATCCCAACCGCCGTTCCCATAGAATCACCAATACCATACACCTCCTCTTGTTTCATCGCCTTATTATCCGATGTGTACGTAGCTCGAACGAGGTGATTTGCCGTTGAATACACGAAGGTCTTTTCACCGATGAAGCAGACGGTTCGAACCCCAGTGATGTAGGGATCACTACTCGTATACCGCGTTCTTGTTCCAAACATCCACCCTAAGCCAGGAGTTCGAGAGGCTACGACTAGGAAGTTACTCGGGACACTTACGAAGACGGTGTGATCCGATGACGGACTCGTATCCCAATCGGAGATTTCATAGGCAGTCGAGGAGAGAGCCTCCGCTTCGTTAATGTCTAAGCCATCCTCGGTGGTGGCGTAGATTGCCGTAGCGATGAGCTGGTTAGTCCCTGGGTGAAGGCCGTAGAGGTTTCCCGTCGGTTTGTCGAGTTTGAAGTTCACGAGCTTATCGAAGTAGAACACATCGCCAAGGGCTGTGGTGATCGAATGATTATCCCGGACGAAGCGAGGGATTAACTCATACGTATCAGGATCGTAGGTGTAGAGCGCTATTTGCGGGCCGGCTTCATCACTGATGATGACTTGGCTTGACCACTGGTCGTAGTAGATGTCAACGATCTTCTTCGTGTAGTAGTTTGGCATCGTCTTTGTGTAGGTGTGAATCACTTCAAGCGAATCGCGAACGATCCGACAGACGTGAATTGCCTCCTCGTTGTTGTTTGCGATAACGACGATCTTATTAGGCAGTAGTTCAACGATGCACCCCCGATCGATTGTGATGATATCGTTGGAGGAGGGGATGTTCCTTAGGAGAATCGGAACCCCCTTCGGACCGAGGAGCTTCGCTTCAAAGGTGATCGAGGCGGAGCCAAGGGAGGCGAGTAGCGATCCTTGGGCGAGAACGTCTATGCGATGATTACCAATTGAGGTGGTGAAGGTACACTCCATTCCTTTGGCAATCTCCTCCCCATCGAGGTACCACGTTGCATCGATGATTGAGTTATCCTCACTGGTAATCGTAACGGTCATCGGTTCATACGCAGCAACATTTTCTGGGACCCCGACGATCTCACACTCAACTGGGGTACCAAGGTGGTCGACCATCGTCACTGAGGTGGGTAACTCAGTGTAATCATCGACGTGAAAATCAACGAGGGAGTCGGTTGGGCGATTACTCACAATCCGAACAAAGTCAGCAAAACCTGAGATGATGATATCCCCGCTCTTCAGCTTGGCGGTCAGGGTGTACGAGCCCGCGTTTAAGAGCTCTTGGTAGGTGACACTTCCGTTACTCGCATTGTTTGTAGTCGGTACGAGGGTACGGGAGTTTCCTTCGCTATCGATGAGCTGGACGGTGGTAGAGGGGTTGGCAATCTCCAAGGATGACCACGTTAACGTGAGATTTAGTGTTCCCTTCCCAATGAGCTCATCGAGTTCAATGACGACGATATTGGAAGTGGGACCGACAACGGTCTGGGTTGTTCCCTCCACCAGATCGACTTGGTTTTTGTTTTGACCAATCGCTCGGATCTTCCAATCCCCTAAGAGTAGGCCATCAATATCAACACTCTTCGTTGTTGAAGAGACGGCGAACGTCGCACCTTGAGGACCGATGCCACTGATGGCGTAGCGGGCAATTTCAAGGGGCGTTTCTCCTGGAACCAGGGCTCGACTTCGGGAGACTTGTTCAAGATTTACGTGAAGCGACCCAACGTTCGACCCTGATTCGGCACACCCAGTAAGAACGGCGAGTGTGACGACTAACGCGACAATACACATAATTCGGTGTGTTTTCATATCTTCCTCCACCCCATAAGGGCAAAGGATGACTCATTCGCTTCTCGCTCTTTCCTTT
>JBBADN010000108.1:0-4893 GCA_041656455.1 Sphaerochaeta sp.
GTAAAGATTATCCGAAACCTGGCGCTACGCCGGGCGACGACAGAGAACGAATAAGGACATAAATTCCTGTATCCATAAAATGGACATAGGAAATGGAGAACTACAATGGCTAAAGTATTTGTCATCAACGATGCAGGACATGACTTCTCGATGGCTGAACAGTACGGTGAGCTGGTCGTTATGACAAAAGGCTCGTTCTCACCTTTCGAAACGAGCAATATTTTCCGTGCTTATGAGAAGTTCATCGCAGAGTCCTCACCTGACGATTACATCTTGCTCAGTGGCTACACTGTAATGAGCTGCATCGCTTGTTCGATGTTTGCCAGTAGGCATGGGAAGTTGAATCTTTTAATCTATAAGCATAAGGCAATGGAGCCACACTATGTCTCAAGACGAATCTCATTCGAACGTGTTGAGTCTAGATCAGCGCGACACAAAGGCAGAAAGAATTCTGGTCACAGTCCTGCATGGAAAGCCGCGCCAAGAACGAAAGGCTTTTTGTCGTAAGATTGGAGTGCCTTGGGAAGAGTATCAGCGCTTGAAGCGGAAGTATTCACGTTTACTCGAGCGATTGTAGGAAGGAGGTGATAAGAAATGAAGCCCTATGATCAAGCCTTTTTTGTTTATTCTAACCTGAAAGCACGTGTTGAAGTAGATGAGGGTCCTCCCAAATCATGGCCTATTACATTGAGAATTTCTGGGTCAAATTCAGACAAACCTGAGTTGATATTCTTTATGAACTATGACCAATGGGACAACTTTGTAAACGAGGTGACCAAGGCAGATAAAAAAGTTGCGGAGTTTAAACAGACGAACAAGATTGGAGAAGGGAGCGAGGAATGAAAGGTTCCGATTTGATACCGTTTCATCCGTCTTACGATATCATCGACGCTACCAAGATTAGAACCTTCGGTGCTTGTCCGCGGAGGTTTTTCTTCGAGTACATTCTTGGTTGGAGCAAGCCGTCAAATCACCTGGTGTTCGGCTCAGCTTGGCATGCTGCGATGGAACACCTATACACTCACGGGATGTCGGATAAGGAGGTGAGCGTCGCACATCAGAAACTATTGGAAGTTTACCGTC
Organism: Sphaerochaeta sp.; assembly: GCA_041656455.1. GTDB lineage: Bacteria > Spirochaetota > Spirochaetia > Sphaerochaetales > Sphaerochaetaceae > Sphaerochaeta. The sequence goes on from JBBADN010000108.1 coordinate 1,084, forward strand.
CGGAATACGGGCCAAATACGGATGAGATTTACTGGCCCAAGACTCCAACGAACGCGCTGCTTGCCCTCGCAGGCTATGTCGCTATGTGGCATGAGGATTTGGTGAAGTACAAGGTCCTCTATACGGAGATCGGTGGTCAAGTCTCCATTGGCGAAGATGCGCTTCTCGCGTTTAAGATCGACGCGATTCTTGAGGACTTGAGGAGTGGAAAAATCTTCGGCTTGGAGCATAAGACGGCTTCGAGCTTTTACTCTTGGGACCGTCAGTGGCTCCTTGACGTTCAACCGGGAACGTATAACCACGTGCTCAATTGTGTGTTTCCTGAAAAGGCGAGCCACATCTCAATCAATGGAACTTGCTTTGGCAAGACCAAGCGTGCGTGGGATGATTTGTATGCGGGCAAGGCAGTGAGTACCAAAACTCCTCCATTCTCATTCATGCGAGTGGATTGTCATCAGTCCCGCGATCAGATGGCGACATGGTTATGGTTGGCGAATTATTACTTCGATCAGATCAAGTTCAATATGGAGCTCCTGTGGGAATCCTCAGACAGTGACGATGTGCTGATGGCTTTCCCACATCGGCCGATGGCGTGCAATGACTACGGTGGATGCCCCTACTTTGACTTCTGCACCGCTTGGTCGAATCCTTTGCGCAGATGCGATCAGGTTCCAATTGGGTTCTCACAGGAGTTTTGGAATCCCCTCGAGGAAAACCTGAAGGCTGTCGTCGATGGGAACGAGTTGAAGGAGGTGAGAAAATGAGTTTGGAAGATTTAGAAAAGAAGATCAGAGAGTGCAAAATCCTTCGCAATGAGCTGCAACGTATCCAGGGAGCGATCTTGATGGCACAGGAAATTTCCACCTCAGAAAAGCCTGTGCAGGTATGGCTAAATGGAGTGGAATTTGAAGTAAAGTTACCCAAAGATATAGTGATAGGGCTTCTCACTGACTCGTATGAAGCTGTGGAACAAGATCTTTTAGCAAGAACAAATGCAATTCGTGATGGCATAGTCACTGGCCAAATCAAGATTATTCCTGAACGTGTTGCGAAAATAGGATCATTGGAGACTTAGCGATGGCCGAAGACAAAAAATTTCTTGATGCTCGAAAGCGTGCCTCGGAGATCAAAAAGCTCTACGCAGCAGACCCTCGAAACGAATCATTCAATTTGCTATTACTGGGCGAGATGGGAAGTGGCAAGACTTTCCTTGTACGCACAGCGCGGCGTCCGATTCATATTGACTCATTTGATCCGGGAGGGACGAAGGGTCTCCGAGACGAAATCGCCAAGGGTTACATCATCGCCGACACGAGATGGGAGGCTGAGGATCCGGAGAATCCTAAAATGTTTGAGACTTGGAGACGCGAGTTTCAATCACGGGTTCGTGAAGATTACTTCAACTACATTGGAACGTATCTCTTGGACTCCTCTACATTCTGGGCTGAGGCGATCATGAATCACATTCTCAAGGTCGCTGGAATTGCCGGCTCTCCGCCCCGATGGTCACACGATTATGTACCGCAAAAGACAGAGATCCGCAATTGGACTCGCAAATGTCTCGCATTGCCGTGTGACTTCATCATGACCGGTCACTTGGAGTCAGCCAAGGACGAGGTCTCGGGCCAGATCATGTATCGCTACATGACAACCGGCAAAGCTCAAGTAATTATCCCATCACTGTTCGACGAGGTCTGGGTAATGGATCCGAAAAAGACATCGGACGGGGTCGACTATCGGATACTTACCCGGGCCACTGGCAGACACCTTGCACGTTCCCGTCTGGCGAAGGAGGGATTGCTAAGCACTTACGAGAAACCCGATTTACGTGAGATTTTAAAGAAGGCTGGTTACAAGTACGAAGACAAACAACTACTAACGGAAGGAAATTGAAATGACTGAGAACACAGTAAACGTTCTGGACTTGGGCAGTGAGAACATGGACAACATTCCTGATCTCGAACCCGCGCCGGATGGCTCTGAGGTTGAAATCCGCCTCATCAGCCACATGACGGGCTTTACGAAGGATGACCAGCTTCCCTACCTCTCGCCCGTGTTCGAGCTTCCGGACTATCCCAATGCTCCGGATTTCAACAAGTTCCTTTGGCTCCCGTGCGACAAGCTGCGGGAGATAAAGGGTGAGAAGAAGTACAACCAGGCCCGACGCAGCATGGCGGACTTCATGGAAGCATTCGGAATCACTGGCCCCCGCTTCGATATGACGGAGTACTATGGCTCGACTGCATATGCCATCGTCGGAATCGAGGAGAACGATGAGTACGGCCGGAAAAACCGCATCAAGAAGTTCGTACTGTCTGCGTAAACGTTAAAGTATCACAATCTGAGGGTAGGGGGCTCCGGCTCCCTGCCCTTTTTGAGGACTTCCCAAATGAAAAAGGATTACAGACCTCGACTGTCAATCGATATAAGCCCTGAACTAAAACGCAAAGTTGACAAGTATATCCAATGGGGATTGCTCAGCGTAATAATGCGCTTATTGATCAGTGACCTGATTGACTTGATCGAGAAGTATGGTCCAGGTCTCGTAATCGGTCACTTCATAAATCGCGATATTACTGTTGAGGATTTCTGTAAACTAGGAGACAACGATGGGGGATTTAAAAAGCCTTAAAGTCTCAATTCTCGACATGCCTGACGAGGAGGCTATCAAATATATTTTAGTTTCTCGTCAACGTCGGCGCGTAGCACCGAAACCAGTGCGAGCAGCGAGGGCTAAGGCTACGAAGCAACGAGAGAAAGCCCCACGATCAAGCAAGTCTGTGCTCTCAGCATTGGGAGCCCTTAGCGCTGACGACTTAAAATCAATAATCGAACATCTGGAGGAGGAACTTACTGATGAATGAGGATTTCCAAGCAAAAATAAATCTTGCTGATATCGATGTGGGTGATCGTGCTCGCCAAGATTATGGTGATCTGACCGAGCTCGTTAAGAGCATTCGCGACAACGGTCTCATCCATCCTATCGCTATTTCAATACACTCAAACCCTGATAGCAAATTCAAGTATGCGCTTCGTGCTGGTGGCCGCCGGCTAAAAGCTCACGAAATCCTTGGCCTCGAAAGTATCATGTGTCGTGTCTATAATCGCGTACTCAACGAGCTTGAGTGCAAAACTGTTGAACTTTCAGAAAACATTCATCGCAAGGATATGACACCGTTCGAGCGGGCCCTTCTTGAAAGCGAGGTTCACGAGCTGCAAGAGGCCCTCTATGGTAAGAAGATCTCCCCGACCGGTGAGGGTGCCTCTCTGATCCAGACCTCTCGAGTCCTCGGCATTAGTACCAGCAAAATGGCTGAGGACATGGAGATCGTTCGAATGGCTAAGATGTTTCCTGACTTGGAATGGGACAAGTGCAAGACCAAGCAGGAGCTGAAGAAAATGACAATGGCTGTGAAGACTTCTCTCACACGCTCAGTGGCAGCAGACAAAGCCCTCGTTGAAATGAGGGAGGACGGCCGCTTCGAGAAGATCTGCAACTCTTTCATTATTGGAGACTTCTTCAAGCAAGCAGAAAATCTTCCAGATAATTTCTTCGATTTCGTGGAGATCGATCCGCCCTATGCAATCGACCTCGAGCGGGTGAAGAAAGATTACGCCTATTCTGGCTACAACGAGGTTAAGGCGGAGAATGAAGAGAAGCTGGTGGGAGTTTATCACGAGTTTATGAGCAACACTTTCTCTATCTGCTACAAGAAAATGAAGCCAAACTCGTGGGGAGTTTGCTGGTTCGGCCCTGATCCATGGTACTCTTACATCTACCAATGGCTTTTAGATGCTGGCTTCGAAACC
>JBBADN010000109.1:0-4884 GCA_041656455.1 Sphaerochaeta sp.
CCTAGCGGTAAGCCCATTCACTGAGAGTGCGTTTGCCCCTACCGAGTTGAGCGTTGGCGATTACATTGAGGTCGTGTTAATGGAGGGATCGTACATCCAATCGATTCGATATGTGAACCCAATCGTTGATCGTGATCGAATTCCCCTTTCAGATACATCCTCTGATCTGAGTTTACAAGATCGCTTCAGCTACTCCTACGGCTACCAGATGATGCAGATGTTCGCCTACCAAGGCCTCCTCTTTGATCCCAACTACTGGGCCCGCGGAAGCCTCGACGGCCTTCATGATTTAACCAATGAAGAAGAGATTGGTTTCTACGAGTTTGCTGACCTCTTTGATATCATCAATGAGTTCCAAACCGAGATGTGGGATCAAGACCTCGCTCCTACTTCGTATTCAGCGGTGTTGAGCCTTGATGAAATAAAGACGCTTTCATCTAGTGATGATCTTCTTAAGAAGTTCAGCTACACCTACGGCTACCTCCTCGTCTCTGACCTCCTTAATCAAGGCATTGATCCAAACAGTGAGCTCTACGCCCAAGGTGGATTGGACTTTGCAGCGGGAGTTGAGCCATTACTCGACGAGTTTGCCATGCAATCGACGTTCTACGAATACCAAGCGATTCTTGAAGAGCAGTATCGCGCCTCGATGGCCGAAGTCGCGAGCCACAACCTTGAAGAAGCTGAGTCATTCTTAGCGGTGAATGCAACGCGCAGTGGAATTATCACCACCGGTAGTGGCTTACAGTACACCGTCTTAGAAGAAGGGAATGGACCAAAGCCAACCGTTAACGACGTAGTTGATGTGCACTACACCCTCTACTCTATAAACGGCCAGATTCTTGAATCTTCGTACGACTACGGTGAAAGCGCCCACTTCCCAGCGGGCAACCTCATCGATGGCTTCACTGAAGCTCTTCTTTCAATGAATGTTGGCTCGAAGGTTCGTACGTGGATTCACCCCGCCTTAGGCTATGGTGAGTACGGCAACGAGATGATCGAGCCGAACGCCCTCCTCATCTTTGAGATTGAACTCTTAGGGATTGATGAGTAACTACCCAATAGGCGATGAAGGACCGGTTTAAATGCCGGTCCTTTTTTCATGGTAAGAAGAACGTTACCTTCCGTACCTTACTCTCTTCATTGGCGTGTTGGCCCCACTTCATCGCCTCTCCACTCTGGAGGTAGATGAAGCGTCCCTCGGTGAAGAGGGTGACAAGGCCAAGATGCTCATCGTCTTGGATGGAAAAGAGCTCTTGGCCCTCAAGCAGGACGATGAGCTGGTTTGATGAAGCCACCTCCCGCTCACCGCCGGCTGTGGTGCGGTACGTTTGAACGCGGTAGGGAATTGAATCGGTGAGGTGATCACCATCACTCGCTTCATAGGGAAGCGATCGATCGAGGATGTCGATCACCGTCTGCCACCTCGAATGGAGGCTTTGGTACCACTCGAGGCGGTCAAGAATGTCAGTGACCATTAGCGTCCCTTGGCTTTCTGCCACTCCTCGCCAAAGTGGATGATTTGAAGGGCACTGCCTTCAATTCCTAACTTCGAAGAATCGATGGAGAGATCGTAGGTGCGGCATCGGCCCCACTTGCGATCGCTGTAGTAATTGTAGAAGTTTGCCCGCTGTTTATCGGTCTTAATACAAATATCTTCCGCTTTATTCTCCGGCGCTTCATACATCGATATCGCCCGTTCAACGCGGTATTGTAAATCTGCGTGAATAAAGACGTTTAAGACGTTATCCATATCCCGAAGAATATAGTCAGCACAGCGGCCAACGATGACACACGGTCCATCACTGGCGAGGCGCTTAATCGTTTTCGATTGAATTAAGAAGAGTTGGTCGTTTAACGGCATCTCTGTTACCCCAAGGGCCCCACTGGCCATTGGATAATTTCCCATCACAAGGGAGTAAAAGATGCTGCTGGTTGCCTTTTCATCGGCGTTGGTGAAGAGAGATTCGCTGAGGCCACTGTCCCGGGCACTAATGGCGATTAGTTCTTTATCGTAGAATGGGATATTGAGTTTTTTGGCCACTTCGCGACCAATCTCAGTTCCCCCACTCCCATACTGACGGCCAATTGTAAATACAGTATTGGTACTCATTCGCACACTCCTTATCTGTCTTCAGTATACCACATTCACCTACTAAGAATACATCCGCTCCTACCAATGTGCTTCAATCATCTGGCGTTCATGGTAGAACAGATGCTGTTGGGCGATGCCTCCGTACGGGGAGAAGAACGATGGTTCGCTAGTAGGGTAATACTTCTTCATAATCTTTTTTGTCCACGTATCGAGGGGAAAGACATCCTTGCGACCAAAGCCAAAGAGGAGGATACACGCCGCGACTTTGGCTCCAATTCCTAATATCCTCTGCAAGGTACGCGCTGATTCTTCATCATCTTGGCGAGCAACTTCTTCAAGGAGGTTGTGACTCCTCGCCGCTTCAATGATGTATGGACTACGGTAACCAAAGCCGAGGCTCCTAAGAGTATCCTCGCCTGCGTGCCTAAGGAGTTCGTCGGCGGTAGGAAAGGAGTACAACCCCTCTTCAACTTCCCTCCCGCATTGCTGTGAAAGCTTTTCCAGCAGGGAGCGAATTCGCTTGATTGTGTTGTTTTGGCTGGTGATGAAGCTGATCATCGTTTGAAACGGATCTTGATTGAGAATGTGAATTGAAACATGGGCGGTGATCAAGGAGGCGAGGTGGGAATCTTTTTTCTGTAAAACGGACTCCGCTTCTGCGTACGGATACTCCATATCAAAGTAGTGATTAAGGTAGGGATCTTTAGTGATAGTGGAAAAGGGATTCTCTTGATCCAGAGTAATGAGGCGGTTATCTAATACCGCTTGGTAGGTGGAGTTCTCTTTTTTCCACCCAAACGCTTGGCCACAAAAAAGCGTTGCTTCAAGATTGAACATGCCCAATCGTAACAAATGGAAATTTATGGTGCAAGGCACGGCATGGATGGGTATACTGAAATAGTCATGAAGAGCCCAAGCGATGCAATCATTCGTGCTCGATACGAAGCGTTAGTCCACCAACCACTACCGCTTTTAACCCGCTTTTCCCTCGAAGAGTTAGCGGTCATCGGCGAGCAGGCACTCACAGTACGCTCCGAGTTCGCCCTTTCCTACCCCTTCAGCTTTGCCGCCCTCGCCATAGAATCCAACCAAAAGCTTACTAGGAGCTTTGAAGAACTCACCCTAGCCCAACAGTGCCGGACGTTAGATGTTGCAATGGCGCTTTTAGAAGGTGATGAGCCCCTTGCTCTTCTTGCCTACAGCTTCGCCCTTGAAGAATCGACACTTCTTGCAGTTGCTAGAAATGAAGAGCTCCTCTATAGGCGCGCTCGAGGGTACGTCCAAAACCCCCTAATCATCGAAATGATCGACTCTGTGTATGAAAAGCCACTTTTAGACTTGATAAAACAAGCGAAGCACCTTTTAGATCACAATATCACCGAGACGGAAGAGACGATGCTCATCGCCGTTCCAACAAGCGATGAGCTCTTTGTTACGTGGGTCTTTGCCCCGCTGCTCTCCTGCCCCTTTACCGTTACCTTCGGTGATGAACACGATCGCTTCGGTCGGCGCCTGCCGCGGTATCTTGATGTCGTTGAGTAAGCCTACTCTTCAAAAAGCCACGTTGAGAGGTAGCGCTCCCCCGTATCGGGGAAGACCACGACGATCGTCTTGCCTTCATACTCCGGTTTCTTCGAGTACTCTAAGGCAGCAGCGAGCGCTGCTCCACTAGAAATACCCCCTAAGATTCCCTCCGTCTTCGCAAGATTACGCGCAGCGGTTGCCGCAGCGAGGTCACTGACAGTATAAATCTCATCGTAGAGTGTCGTATCAAGAGTTTTGGGAACGAAGCCCGCCCCAAGGCCTTGAATCTTGTGAGGGCCACTGTGTCCAGTTGATAACACAGCACTGCCCTCTGGCTCAACGGCAACGATCTTTACGTTGGGGTTTCGCTCTTTTAGGTAGCGCCCAGCTCCAGTGAGTGTTCCTCCGGTACCAACCCCACTGATGAAGAGGTCGACGTTCTCTCCACTCGCTTCCCAGATTTCAGCACCGGTCGTTTCGTAGTGAATCCGCGGGTTATCTTGGTTTTCAAATTGGGAAGGGATAAAGGCGTGGTCAAATGAAGCGGCGAGTTCATGGGCTTTGGCGATCGCCCCTTTCATTCCCAATGCTCCATCGGTGAGGACGAGCTGGGCCCCAAGGACACCTAAGAGCTTGCGCCGCTCGATACTCATCGTTTCCGGCATGGTAATAATTAGGCGATAATTCTTTACTGCTGCGACCATAGCTAAGCCAAGGCCGGTGTTTCCACTCGTTGGCTCAATAATGACGGTATCTTTGGTAAGCTCACCGCGCTTTTCAGCTCCTTCGATCATTGCAAGGGCAATTCGGTCCTTGACGCTCGACAGGGGGTTAAACGCTTCAATCTTTGCATAGATGATTGCTCCTCCCTCGTTAATGCGATTAAGCCGAACAAGAGGAGTATTCCCGACTGTCTTGGTGATATCATCGTACCGCTTTGCTTCCATAGCTTCCTTCCTTATATCCTAGTAATATCTTAGGTTTAATAGTATATAGAAAAGAACCGGGTGTCAACTTTTAGATTTCGTAACTAAACCAATCGGCTTTGACAATCTCGGCTAAGTTCATGGAACCGAAGGCCGCACGGACTTTTTGGTCGATGGTTCGGTAGAAGTGAAGGCGGATAACTTGCTGAACCGCTGTCTCATTCAGTGGGGGGTCCTCTTCAAAGGCGATATTCCCTTCCAGTAAATCCAAGACCTCGTACATGATAATCTCTTCGGGGCGTTTGGCGAGGTAATATCCTCCACCAGAGCCTTTTACTG
>JBBADN010000110.1:0-4845 GCA_041656455.1 Sphaerochaeta sp.
TATCCCATTGTGACCAAAGCCTTGGGCGAGTTTCAATTTCCTTAGGGGGGACCAAAGGTTCGCTAAACGTCACTTCAGCAGCGGCTATTATGCTCCAAGCGTGGTACAGCAAATGATCAGGAACCTGAGCGCTGAAGAAAACTATCAGATGATGATTACAACGCCAGTAGAGAAGCTCGTTCTCAAGCTGGCGACCCCGACGATTATCAGCATGCTGATCACCTCCTTCTACTCAATGACTGATACGATCTTTGTCAGTCGCTTAGGTACTGAAAACTCAGCAGCGGTGGGAATCGTCTATTCGATTATGAGTATCATCCAAGCGATTGGTCTTACCTTTGGCCAAGGCTCGGCGAATACTGTTAGTCGCCTCCTTGGCCAGAAGATGAGGAAGGAAGCAGACCAAGTCTTCTCCACAGCGTTCTTCTCCTCCTTAGCACTTGCTGGAGTCCTGGCAATCTTTGGGCTCTCAAACATCGGGGGCTTTGTCCGATTCCTAGGAGCAACGCCCACGATCGAGCCGTATGCGGCAAGTTATGCAACGATTATTCTCATCGGAGCTCCTCACCTTGCGGTGTGCTATACGATGAACAACAACCTGCGCAGTGAAGGCAAAGCGTTCCTTGGAATGATTGGAATGGCGAGTGGGGCACTGTTAAACGTCATCCTCGATCCAATCTTTATCTTTACCTTTAAGATGGGGATTCAAGGGGCGGCGTGGGCTACAATCCTCAGCCAATTAGTGACGTTCTTCATCCTAGGTTCACACTTCGTTCAAAAGCGGAGTAACCTCCACCTCTCCGTTAAAAACATCGTCCTTAAGTGGTGGGTCTTTAAGGCAATCATCACCGTTGGGGCTCCCTCCCTCTTCCGCTCCTTGATGCACACCGTCGCCTCTGTTGCCTTAAACGTCTTTGCTGCCCCCTTTGGCGATGGAGCGATCGCAGCGATGTCGATTACCACCCGGGTGATGCAATTTCTGAACAGCGCCCTCATTGGCTTTGGCCAAGGCTTTCAACCCGTCGCTGGTTTTAGCTGGGGGGCGAGGCGCTACGACCGCCTCCTTGATGCATTTAACTTCTGTGTTCGCACCGGCGTTGGAGCATTTGTTTTCATCGGAACCCTTTGCTTTATCGGGGCAAAGTACATCATGCTCCTCTTTTTGAAAGACCCCACCGTAGTGGCAATAGGGACTGTAGCGATTCGCTTCCAAGCGGTCTTACTACCAATGACGGCGTACAACACCCTCGCGGGCATGATCTTTCAATCGACGGGAGATGGTCGGCGTGCTTCAATCCTCGCCCTCGCTCGCCAAGGAATCTTCTTCGTCCCCGTCATCTTCATCCTTCCTATGTTCATCGGCCTTCTTGGTGTCCAACTCGCCCAGCCAATCGCTGATATCATCACCTTTGGCTCAAGCGTAGGATTGGTCTATCCGTTTACAGTACGGTTACAGGAGCTAAGTCGTGATGAATAGCGGAGAGCATCTTCCTTTTTCCGCCTCCGTCTCGATTCCTTCATTTCTTCGCATTTTTGATCACACAACAAATAGTTATAAATTTCTCTTCCTTTCGTCCTTGCTTGATCGAATTGAGCAAACCTTCTTTGACCAAATTCAATTTTCTATTGAAGAGGTGGTATTAGGGATGCTTCAGCGAGCGTGGTATCCTCACACCTTTTTCAAGCTCTCCTTTGGAAAGAGTGACCAAATTGCCAATACTCTTACACGCTTTTCCGTATCCAAAGCGGAAGATGTCCATTGTATCGATACCAGAGAGTTGGCCCGGTACGTACCATATCGTTTGTTAACACCGTTTTTCTCTCGTGAATTATTAAGAATTCCCGACTCCAAAAAGAACGGAGCAATTGTGCAATTAGCAGAAGCTTCTTTCGGTACTAAAAACCCAGCTCTCTACTGCTTCAGTGGCGACTCAATGATTCTTAACCACCATTGGCTTGTGTATATCAGAGAAAACATAGCCCTAATCCGAGCATTTGTGAACTGGAATTTTCTGCTGTATCTCCAGAAACAAAACCCTTCAACACCAAACCTCCAAGCTAAGCTGTCTCCACCATTGGAGCGCCAGACGCTCACAGCCCAAAGCCGATATTACCGGCACGTGTTGACCACTACGCGTCTCATATGCCCATATACCCAAAAGCCAATTGATGCAAAACGCTTCGCCCTAGATCATTTCTTACCATGGTCGTTTGTCGCTCATGATCAACTGTGGAATCTCCTGCCTGTTGACCCGCAAATAAACTCAAGTAAATCCAATAAGCTCCCTGAACTTGACCATCATCTTCTACCATTTATCGATCTTCAACTTACAGCGTTGAGAAGCTATAAAGCGAACCCTGGAAAAGAGACGTTTAAAAACATTGCGGAAGGGTACATACTCGACTTGAAATTAAGCGAAGAAGAGCTTCTTCAAGAATCTTCCTTCACGATTAAGATGAAAGACACAATTAAACCCCTCTGGGCTCTCGCCGTACATCAAGGGTTCGAAATAGGCATCTAAACATCTTCGGTAAGCCATTGAAGAAGATTCTTTTGAACAATCCCTCCGTATGTATTCCCTGCTCCGATTTCATCAAGGGTGAGCAGAGTTTTGGGATAGTTATCTGTAATCGCTTGAAGGGGAGCGAGTTCTCGCCTTAGTGTACGTTCATCGAGGACCGTCGCTGATACTTGGTAGTAGGAAATTTTTTTCTGGCGGATAGCAACAAAGTCTACTTCGCGTTCCCCAACCTTTCCAATTGAAACAGAGTACCCCCGACGAAGCAACTCCAAGTACACGATGTTTTCTATCTGATGACCCGTATCAGGCTCAGAGCTAACAAGAAGAGTATTTCTGAGCCCCAAATCTACAATGTAGTATTTCCCTAACGTCTTTAAGAAGTTCTTTCCTTTGATATCGAAGCGATCGACCTTGTAAAAGATATAACTATCAACAAGCGCTTTAAGGTAGGTATCCACCGTATTGACTGAGATTTTTCGGCCCGTTGAAGCGATCGTATCTGCAATCTTCTTAGCTGAAATTGGGCTACCGATCGCACTTCCAAGAAATCGTACGATCTGTTCGAGGACTGAAATATCGGTGATCCCTTTTCGGATTGCAACATCCTTGACCAAAATGGTGTTGTAGATTCCTTCGATGTACCCCTTTACTGCCTGTTCCTCTCGATTGAGCATCGGAATATATGGGAAAGAGCCATCTTGCATGTACCGGATAAAAGATGTTGTGAGTGATTCATTATTACCATGTATGAACGTGAGATACTCTCTAAAAGAGAGGGGGAGCATTTGGATTTCAACGTACCTACCAGAAAGGAGCGTTGCAAGCTCTCCTGATAGAAGGCGGGCATTCGAGCCAGTGATGTAGATATCAACGTTATCTTTAATATACAGACTGTTCACTGCCTTTTCAAAGCCTTTGCACTGTTGGACTTCATCGATGAAGATATAGGTATATCGATCTTTTGGAAGCCGCTCACTGATGTAGCTGTAAAGATAGCGATAGGTAAGGAGCTCCTCATACTCCAATTCATCCAAATTGATTGAGATGATTTGGTCCTCTCTAACCCCTTGCTGCCGCAAGTAATCGATGTATAGAGCAAAGAGCGTTGATTTTCCGCTCCGCCTAACTCCAGTGACGACCTTAATGAGCATTTTCTCACGAAACGTAATGAGACGTTGGAGGTATTCATTTCTTGGCTTTAGCCAAGACTGGTGAGTGTTCATGCCTAAAGTATAAGGTAACTCTCCATAATAGCAATACTTTTGTCTCAATCGAGAAAAAACTTTATATTTTAACAAGTTTTTTCTGAAATGAGAAAAAATTAGTACACTAAATAATCATTTCTCGTTCGTGCAAGATCTTTTAAAATTAACAAATTATGTCTGAAATGAGAAATAACTTTTGATTTTATGAAGTTTTATCTGAAATGAGAAAAAATTTATCCTCTTGAGGAGAGCCCCGCTTGGTACATGCGTTTGAGGCGGTTCTCGATATCGAAGTTGAAGTTTCCTGCTGACCAGTTGCCCTTGGCGTTTCGAACTCCACTAGGGCGGCCAGTGAGGATTTGCATTCCTTCCTCGATTGTCTTAATTGGGTAGATGAAGAACTTCCGCTCTTCGATTGCTTCTAAGACATCATAGGCGAGGATGAGGTTAGACACGTTCTGGTAGGGGATGATGACCCCTTGCTTACCAGTGAGGCCCAGACCTTGGCACGTGTGGAAGAAGCCCTCAATTTTCTCGTTAATTCCTCCCACCGGTTGAATGACCCCCATTTGGTTCACCGATCCGGTGACGGCGATATCTTGGCGAACCTCTAATTCTCCAATCGCTGAAAGGAGGGCAAAGAGCTCACTTGAAGAGGCGCTGTCCCCATCAACTTCGGCGTAGCTCTGCTCAAAGGCGATTCCAGCGTAAATAGAGAGGGGGAAGGAGCGGGCGTAGTGCTTGCGAAGGTACCCTTCGAGGATTAGGAGCCCTTTGTCATGAATCTCTCCACTTAAGCCCGCTTCATGCTCGATGTTCACAATCCCTTCACTTCCAGGGGCTACCGTGGCGCTGATCACCGTCGGCGTTCCAAAGGAGTACGCCCCTTGGTCGATGACGGCGAGGCCGTTGACGACCCCGATCTTCGAGCCTTGGAGGCTAATGACCACCTCGCCACTGGCGATCTGCTCATTAATCTTCTCTTGATAGATACCGCTGGCGTAGGAACGCTCCTCGTTGACTTTTAAAATCATGGAGCGATCGATCGTTTTCTTCTCTTCTTTACGAGCCCAGAAGTTCGCCTCGTCAATTAAGTCGTAGAGGATTGGGAATTGAGT
>JBBADN010000111.1:0-4844 GCA_041656455.1 Sphaerochaeta sp.
GCCTAAGGATTGGACAAGACCCATCATCAGAGCAGACTCTTGAACACGAATCTTCATTCCGCGGAAGTCAGCGACGGTGTAGGTCGGCTTCTTCGTGTTGTAGAAGGAGCGAGCACCACTGTCGTAGTAGACTAAGCCAACAAAGCCTTTCGATTCCATCGAGTTGAGGAAGTATTCACCGATCTCACCGTTAAGGACGGCCCACATGTGGTCAGCGTCGCGGTAGAGGAACGGCATTTGAAGGGCGTTGAGCAGCGGCTGGAAGTCAGCAAGGGGGCTGATTGAAACACGAGTAAAGTCGATTCCGCCAAACTGGACTTGTTCGATCGCACTCTTCTCATCACCGAGCTGGCCTTGGGGGTAGACTTCGACTTTGATACGCCCATCGGAATAAACACCGACGAGGCGGGCGAACTCTTCATCACCGAGGACGGTCGGATAGCCGATCGGTTGGTTGTCGGCGAGGCGAAGGACGATAGGCTTTGCTGCGGCTGCTTCCTTGCCACCCTGGGCAAACACTGGAAGGACGAGCAAGCTAACGATAACTAACGCAAATAATACTTTTTTCATGATTTCCTCCTTTCGGAACATGAGTGTATGTGTCCTTAGTATGGGCTCGGTCTGTAAATCATATAAGAGGGAAGAATCGGGAAAATGGTGATAAATTCTTCCTTTTCTCCTACCCACCTCCCCCCTTAATTACTCGTCCAAGCTATGATAGTATCACACCATGACCGTGCCGAAACCGTGGCGAACCTTTCGTGGGTGGCTCCTTTCAAGCCACCTCTCGATGCTCGCCATTATCTTAACGCTCGCCATCATCCTCTTTGGCTTACTCTTCTCCCTGCTAGGAGAGACGCAGAACCGTAATATGCGCTATGAGATCATCACCACTCTCAGTGCTCAACTCAATCAAAGCCGACTCCTCTTTGGTCAACTCACCCAAGATCCAAACAATCGGGGGGATGAAGATGCTCTTCAACGCTTTGGCTTTGTGAACCAAGAACTCGCCATCACCCTTCACCGCCTCAACATTGGCAGTGAACGTGATGTTGAACGCTCCTTCTTACAGCGGGGAGTGACAAACGGGCTCACCTTCATTAACCAAGAGCTCACCACCCTCCTAGAGTACCCTGAGGAGGTAGATAGCAACGAATACTTTAACCGCTACTGGATGGTCGACCGCGTTTACTCCTACTTAGAGAGCTACGCCTTCTACCGCTACCTTCCCCTCGCGGTCAAGAGTGATGTTTCGTGGATGGCGCAAACCCAACGGCGAATCCTCACCTACCGCACCTTAATCATCATCCTCTTCCTCTTCATCGCTACGCTCTTCTCTACCCTCATCTACATCCTGACGATGCGCCTCGTAAATCCCGTTGAGAAGATGGTGGAAACCGCTGAGCAGATCTTCCACGGAAACTTCGATGGCGAGGAGATTGCGATCTCTGGACCCTTGGAGTTGCAGTACTTAGAAGCATCGATGAACCAGATGCGCCAGAGCTTAAAAGAGCGGCTTGCGATCATGGAGCAAAACGCCGAGTTAGAAAAACGCGTCCACGACCAAGAGCTCGCCCGTGTTCGCACAACCCGGGAGTTGGAGAAGGCACGCTACAACGCCCTTCAATCCCAGATCAACCCCCACTTCCTTTTTAATACCCTGAACACGATCGGGCGCACCGCCCTCTTTGAAGACGCACCCTCCACCGTCGACCTCATCGATAACTTAGCGGCGATCTTCCGCTACACCCTGAATCACGATGAAGACGTCACCCTTGGCGAGGAGCTTCAGTTTGTAAAAGAGTATTTAACGATTCAGCACTACCGCTTTAAAGAGCGCCTAACGTTCTCAATTAACATCCCCGAAGAGCTCATTGACTTAAGAATCCCGCCGCTCGTCATCCAACCATTAGTGGAGAACGCGATGATCCACGGCCTAGAACCGAAGATTGAAGGGGGCACAATCCTCATCGAAGCGTTAAAGCAAGGACGAAAGGCGGAGATTACCATCGTAGATAGTGGGGTTGGAATTGATCTTTCAATTCTCAAAGCGGTGAAGAAGCGGGAATCGGGGCACATCGGAATCGAGAATATCGAGCGGCGGTTAAAACACTACTTCAACGAACGATCGACGTTGGAGTTTACTCGCCTCAACGAGGAAGGGGGAACGGAGGTTAAACTCCTCATCCCGATTCAAAAAGGAGGAAAGAAGCGTGTACACGCTCTTGATCGCTGACGATGAAGTCTTAGAAGGTGATGCAATTGAATTGCTCGTTACGCGAGCAAAGCTCCCCTTACGGGTTATTAAAGCGCACAACGGCGTTGAGGCGGTGAACCTTGCCGCACTGCATAAACCCGAGATTGTCTTTCTCGATATTCAAATGCCTGCAATGGATGGGATTGAAGCGGGGACGCTCATTCGCCAAGCTGACCCGTTTTGTGAAATCGTCTTCTTAACAGCGTGGTCGACGTTTGACTTCGCCCAGCAGGCGATTCGCATCGGAGCACGGGAGTACTTAGTCAAGCCCGTCCAACACCAAGAAGTATACGCCCTATTAAACCGTCTTCTTTCCGCCCTCGATGAGCGCAAAGAAGAGAAACAACGGCACAAAGAAGAGATCCTCAGCACCTTTACTCTGGTGAGTCGGGAGTTCTTTGCGGCGATGAAGTACGGCCGCCTCAGCGAAGAGCAGATGGCCTCCTACTTCACGGCTTTAGGAATCACCACCAGTGAAGGGGCAGCTCTCGTTATTGGGGGCCTTGCCGAAGAGGAGGTGACCTCCTTCTTCGCCAATGAGCGAATTTGGCAGCGCGCCGATCTTTCCTGCTTCCCCTCCCCTGACCGAACAACGGCAATTCTCTTTACCACTCAGGTGAGCAAAATCCTTGAAGAGATCTACGAGCGCTTCCTCACCACTTCGTTAACCATTGGAGTGGGAACGCTCTTCTCCTCCTTAGAAGAGATTCCTCGCGCCATAGCTACCGCCTCGATCGCCTACTCCCACGCCACCGCTCAGAGCGTTGGCTTTCTTCGCTACAGTGATGCCCTCCCAACGCTTCCTGTTCGGGAAAAACAAGAAGAGCTCTCCCAAAAACTTCTTGAGGCAACGTTTGATGGAGATACCCGTGAGGCGCGGCAAATCGCCCACGAACTAATCGACCTCATTCCCGATACCCTCCTTTCCCTCTTAACCGTTCTCACCTACGAGGTGCATAAACACATCCCCTTCCTCCAGCGTCTCCCTATTCCTAACACCTCAGTGATGGAGCAAGAGATGTATCTGATGGATTTAATCGATCACGCTACTGAGGCGGTGATCATCGACCGGCGCGATCGCCATGAGCGGGCGTTCGCCTACGTGGGGCGCTATTTAGAGGAGCACCTCGATCAAAGCATCACCCCCGATGAGATGGCCCGACGCCTCGATTTAAATCTGAAGTACTTTGGCAAGCTGTGTAAGGAGTATTTAGGCTCAACGTTTAGCGAGTACCTCACAAAAGTACGAATGGAGAAAGCCCTCGCCCTCTTAAAAGAAGGCGATCACACCGTCAAGAGCGTTGCTGAGTCAACAGGCTACGGGGAGGCAAACTACTTCAGCCGAGTCTTCCGTCAGTACTACGGCTATACCCCATCATCGCTGTTGGAGTAGAAGACCCAGTATTAGAGAATCACCTCATTAATCACCGTTCCTTCAAGGTAGGAGCGCACGTTCTCAAAGAGGATCTCAGATCTTCTGACCATTGCTTCTTCGGTGAGGAACGCTACGTGGGGGGTGAGGAGGGTGTTATCAGCGGTGACTAAGGGGTAGTCACGCCCTAGCGGCGGCTCCATATCAAAGACATCCAAGCCAGCTCGAATCTTTCCACTATCAAGTAATTCACTGAGAGCTAGGGTATCGATAATCGGGCCGCGGGCGCAGTTAATAAGGATTGCGTCTTTCTTTAAGTGGGAGAGGCGTTCTTTAGAAAGGAAGCCTTTCGTCTCAGGGGTGTTGGGGATGTGGAGGGTGATGATATCACTCGTTGAAAGGAGCTCATCGAGCTCTAAGTTGGTGTACCCTGCCTTCGTCGTCCGCGAATAGGTAACGATCTCCGAGCCGAAGGCGGAGAAGAGTTCGGCAGTTTTGCGCCCAATTCGCCCCAGGCCAATGATCCCTACCCGCTTAGCGGCGATCTCCTCCCCAATGAGACCAGCACTTGTTCCTCCACTCCGAGTAACACGATCGCCTTGGGGAATCTTGCGCATGATCGCGAGGGTTAATCCAATGACGAGCTCAGCGACCGCTTGGTCGGAGTAGCCAGCACAGTTCGTGACGATGACACCCGCTTCTTTTGCTGCGGCGAGGTCAACGTGATCAACGCCGGTAAAGGCAACAGCGATCATCTTCAAGGCGGGATTAGATTGAATCACCGCCGCCGGGTACGGGTTATTCGCGATGAGGATAATCTCTTGGCCCTTCGAGCGAGCGATTAATTCAGCAACATCGCTCGTTTTCTGTGGGTAGAAGGTGAAGGAGTGCCCACCAGAACGTAGTTCATCAGCGAAGGCGTTAATACGTTCTTCGCTAATCCCAATCGGTTCTAATAGTGAAATGTTCATTGCTATCCTTTTACTGCTCCCGTAGTGAGTCCTTGGATGACGTACTTCTGGAAGATCATCGTCAGCACAATTGCTGGAGCCATGATCACCACCGCAGCGGCCATCACTGAGCCCCAGTCGACTTCGACGTAGGAGAGGAAGTTATAGACGGCGATCGGGAGGGTTCGCGTCTTCTGCTGGCTCAGGACTTGGCTAAACATGAAGTTATTCCAACTGAAGATAAAGCTCAACGTTGTTGCAGTCA
>JBBADN010000112.1:0-4812 GCA_041656455.1 Sphaerochaeta sp.
GTTTGATTCCTTCGAAATCTAAGAAAGGAATGGAGTCCATTGTAAGAAGGAGTTTGGGATAGGAATCTTGTATCTCTCTCAATGGGCGAATTTCCCGTTCCCTTGTTTTTTCATCGAGTATCGATGCAGAGACCTGAATGTATAAGCGAGTGTTTGGCTTTTCTGCTATAAAATCAACTTCCCATTCTTGGAATTTGCCCACGCTTACTGTATAGCCTCTTCTGAGAAGCTCAAGAAAAACAATATTTTCCAGTACTGCCCCAACCCCACCATCTTGAATTCCTTGCAAGGCATTGCGAAGCCCAATATCAATAATGTAGAATTTATTATTAGTCTTCATGAGGGATTTATCTTTAATATTAAAGCGTCGGGCTTTGACAAAAATAAAGGCTTCTTCTAAATAATTGAGGTACGTGTCGATTGTGTCAGCGGTGGTTTTTTTTCCTACGCTTGCAAAATATGTTGCTATGTTTTGTGTTGTTATCGGATTTCCAACATTTGCAGCAAGAAAAATAATTATTCGCGTAAGTATATCTTCATCTCTAATTTGCGCATTAGCATAGATGTCTTTCCTCACTATCGTATCAATAATTGCAGAAAGGTATTCTTGCTGCATTGATTCAGAAACTTCTTTTAATCCTGGCATTCCGCCAATAGTAAGGTATTTTTGGAAGGCTTGAGCACGATCAAGAGCCTCAAGGTAATGGAAAGAAAGAAATTCTTGAAATGAAAGAGGGAAAACTCGAATCTCTATATATCTTCCTGATAATAAAGTGGCTAGAGATCCAGAAAGAAGCGTGGCATTAGAGCCTGTGATATATAGGTCGTGTTCATTTTTTAGGCGGAGAGAATTAACAGCCTTTTCCCAATCCGGAACGAGCTGAACCTCATCCAATAAAATATATTGTTTTGGACCTTTCCCAAGACGAGATATTACTAAATCATGCAATGCTTTAGCATTGTCAATGTCTAGGTACCTAATGTCTTCAAAGTTAATCCACAGGATGTCCTCTTCTTGAATCCCCGATTCGAGAAGAAATTCCTTAAATAGAATTAAAAGTGCCGATTTACCTGAACGGCGTACTCCAGTTATGACCTTAATCAATGATTGGGTATCTTTAAGTGCAATTAGCTTATCTAAGTATAGGTTTCTTTTTATCATAATTCGAGTATACTCGATTTTTCTTTTAAATCAACATATATATCGAATATACTCGAATTATTCTATAATTATGGCTAAGAATCGAATATATTCGATTTATTGATACTGGCTCTTGGGTGGTGGGGTGACTTTCCTCCTCGGATTATGGTT
Source organism: Sphaerochaeta sp. (assembly GCA_041656455.1). Taxonomy (GTDB): domain Bacteria; phylum Spirochaetota; class Spirochaetia; order Sphaerochaetales; family Sphaerochaetaceae; genus Sphaerochaeta. The sequence continues at coordinate 1,313 of JBBADN010000112.1, forward strand.
CTTTGACTAAACCGATAAATATTTCTCAATTTGACAAGGGTTGGGTGGTAGTCTATTGTGAATATAGGATCCGTATTCTTCAGCTGAGGTGGGTGTTTTGGATCGTACAAAAGGAGAAAAATAATGAAGAAACTAACTGTGCTTATCCTTGTGATTTCACTCGTTGGTCTTCTCTTTGCTGGTGGGGCAGCGGAGAAGAAGAGTGGGGAAATTAACCTTGAATGGTGGACGTGGGATGCTGATATGCTTGAATCGAACAAGCAAATCATCGCCCAGTTCGAAAAAGAGAACCCTGGGGTATCGATTACCAATACGATTATCCCAACAACGGAGTACTGGACAAAGATTCGAATCCAAGCAAACCAGAACAAACTCCCCGATGTCTTTACGATGAGCTCTGGGTACATTGAAGAGTGGGCAAAAGAAGGCCTTGTTTACAACCTCGACTCCTTTGTTGAGAAAGATGACACCTTTGATTACTTCTACAAAGCGATCTTCGATACTTCCAAAGAGATCAGCGCTGCTGATCACTACTACTCGATCCCCTTTGCGTTAGTCACTACCGTCCTTTACTACAACAAAGACGCCTTTGATAAAGCGGGCGTTGCCTATCCGACGGACGATTGGACGTGGGATGATTTTAGAAGTGCTGCTAAGAAATTAACCGTTGATACCAACGTTGATGGGAAGATCGACCAATGGGGCTTTACCTTCACCGGTCGCTACGCCGAGATCGAACCGTGGGTCTACGCCAACAACGGAAACTTTGTTGACCGCTCAACGATGCGCTTCAACCCCGACAAGAACGCCCTTGACGCCTTAAAGATGCTCACCAACCTCGTTCTTGTTGATAAAGTCGCTCCCCCGCAGAAGGATATGTCGACGTTCAAGCTCGAAGAAGTCTTCTACGGCGAAGTCGCCGCGATGTGGGTCGATGGCTCATGGCTCACCGACTCCTTCCGCCGGAATATCGGTGATGACTTTAGGTGGGGCTTTGTTCGCATTCCCACTGGCCCGTCAAATAAGCGCGTCACCTACGGCTGGCCCGATAGCTACGCTCTTGCCCCCAACACCAAGCACCCCGAGATGGCGTGGAAGTTTGCCCGCTACGTTGCTGGTGAGGGTATCGGCTTAGACCTCTACATGGCAGGAAAGATTCCATCAGCGAAGGCGCTTGCTGAATCACCAGAATTTGTTGATCCTGCAGTCCAACCCGGTCTTGATATGCTCAAGCTTATCGAGCTTGCAGCAAGTCCCATGACGACCTCCTACACGATGGGGTGGAGTGAGTGGCGCGGCTACGGCGGCTCGGACTCCCTCGGCCTTAATGGAATGATCGACGCGATCATCAACGGCCAAATGAGCTTTGATGAAGCGATGAAGAAAGGAAGCGAAGGAATTAATACCGTCCTGAGTCGGTATTATAAATAACGTGAATAATATCGCCCAGCACACGCTGCTGGGCGATTGGATTACCCTATGACTCAAACCCCCTTTCGTTGGCATCGAAGAATCACCCCGTGGATCTTTATCCTGCCAACGGTCATTGGCTTACTCATCTTTCGCCTCATTCCAATCTTCTCCTCGTTTTACTTAAGCTTCACTGAGTGGAACCTTCTTCGGAAGGCTCAGTTCATAGGCCTTGGAAACTACGTGGAGATGATGAAGAGTCGCGAGTTTTTAATGACGCTGACGAACACTCTTCAATTCTCCCTCGTCTATGTCGTGGGCTCGATGGCCTTAGGCCTCGCTCTCGCCGTCCTCATCGACGTACAGATAAAAGGGATCTCATTGTACCGAGCGGCGATCTACCTCCCGGTTGTTACCTCGGCGGTAGCTGTAGGAATTGTGTGGAACTGGATTCTAGGACCCACCTACGGCATCGTCAGTAATATCTTTGAAAGCTTAGGCCTTACTGCCCCATATTGGCTCAGTGACCCGAAGCTTGCCCTAAACACTGTAGCGAGCCTACAGGTGTGGAAGATGTCGGGTTACTACATGATCATCTTCTTAGCGGGCCTTCAGGCAATTAACAAAGACGTCTTAGAGTCAGCCCGCATCGATGGGGCGAATGCCTTCCAAAGCTTCTTTCGCATCACCCTGCCTATGTTGATGTCCACCTTCTTCTTTGTCCTGACCATTACGATCATCGATTCCTTTAAGAACTTTGAGCTCATTTACGCGATGACGAAAGGGGGCCCGCAGAACGCGTCCAACACCCTCGTCTACGACGTGTACCTCAACGCCTTTGTCTTCTATCGGGTCGGGTACGCCTCGGCGATCGCGTACATCCTCTTGGTCTTTGTTGGTCTGTTAACGATTCTAAACTTCTTTATCAAGAAGTACTTTGTCTATTCATTGGATTGAGGAGGGAAGATGAAGAGAACATCAACGTATTACATCCGCCTCATCCTCATCATCCTGGTCGCCTTCTTCTACGTCTTTCCCTTTCTCTGGATGATCGCAAACTCCTTTATGTCCGATAAGAACATCCTTTCAGTTCCCCCAAAGATCATCCCCGACTTACTCTTTAGTAAAAACGCGTTCTCAAACTACAAGAGTGTCCTTGTTCAATATAACTTCGGCCGCTACACCTTTAACTCCATCTGGGTGTGTACCCTCGCTGCACTCGGGCAGATCATTGTCTGCTCCCTCGCGGGCTTTGCTCTCGCGTTGATGCACTTTCGGGGAAAGAACATCACCTTCTCGCTGTTACTCCTTACCCTCATGATTCCCGTTCAAGTGACAATCATCCCTGAGTACTATATCTTCATGAAGCTCGGGTGGATGGATACGTACCTTCCGCTCTTAATCCCATCGTTCTTAGCCGGGGCGTTTGGCACGTTTATGCTGAAGGAGTTCTTCAGCCAAGTCCCTCGGCCCCTCTTTGACGCGGGCATCATCGATGGGGTGAACTCCTACCAAATGTTTTTGAGGATCTACCTCCCCCAGGCAATTAGCCCGTTAGCCACCCTCTTTATCATCGCCTTTATGAATAACTGGAATGACCTTCTCAGGCCGATGCTCTACATCTCCAAGCGCGACCTCTACCTCGTCACCGTCGCCCTCTCTCAATTCCAGAACCAATACGGGGTACGGTGGAACCTCCTGCTTGCCGGAAGTGTCCTTTCCGTCATACCCTTAATCGTCGTCTTTGCCTTCAGCCAACGCTACATCATAGAAAGTACCATGAGTTCAGGAATTAAGGGATGAGATCAGAAATTATTACCACAAAAGATGGTGCTGAGATTCAGCGCTACCACATTGTTGAAGAGTTTGCCTTTAGCGACCTAAAGAGCAAACAACCCGCGTTCGATCGAAGGGTGATCGAAAAGATAGCTCACCTCTATCGCAACATCATTATTCCAAAGGACCGGGAAAAGTATGGAATCTTTTACTTTATCCGCGTATCAGAGGAGATGGAGTTTCCGATGGAGGATGGGGATACGGTGTATTTTGATGTAAACCTCCGGTTCGCAGCGCATTTGAATGAGCTCGTT